>JAOTYN010000426.1 GCA_029861825.1 Cyclobacteriaceae bacterium | reverse complement strand
TGGCTTGGAGTTACCTTCTAAACGGTCAGCTGCAACCAGCATATGATAGCTGGGCCGGAATGGCTGAACTGGAACAAAACTACCACCCTTCTCAGCGTATTTTCTATCGACATCGCTTGGCCTACGTACTTTGGCAATTGGACCAGAAAGAGGAAGCTCGAAAGATTTTTGAAGAGCAACGTGTCTTGTTAAGAAAGAATATTGAATCCGATCAGATTACGAATACAGCAGGTGAATATTACGACCTGGCGGGAATAAATGCATTCCTGGGCAATGAAAAGTTGGCCCTTAATTGGCTGGAACAAGCTTCTGAAGAAGGATTTTTCGACCTGGAACTAATCAATATCGATCCCCTATTTGATAACATCCGCGATCATGAGCAGTATCAGGCAATGATACAAAGCAGGCAAGCCAAATGGGAGCGCCAAAACCGCCGCATGGATACCGGTCGGGAAGTAGTTCGTCAAAAATTACACAGTCTTGAGGATAAGGTTCCCATGGTTTGAGGTAGGCATTTTATCACAACGCTTTGTATAAACCACTTCACTTTGAGAATGATCCGGCAAATAAATGATTAAATAATCATCACAAAAATTGACTAAAGTCTATTTTTTTCTTCTTTTGATTTCTTAGTGTGTTTGGCTTTAGTACAAGACCCTAATTAGTGAACTTTTTCTTAAGAAAATCTATAATTGCACTCACCGGGTTGTTCCTCTGTGTGTTCCTGATGGTGCATCTCTCAGCCAACTGTATTTTACTGTTCCCGGAGGAGGTGGCCCGTGAAATGTATAATTCGTACTCCACTACCCTTAGGGAAAATCCCCTGATAAAGATTGTGGCCTACCTCCTATACCTTTCCATCATCTTCCACGTACTATATGCAGCCATTGTAACCTACCGCAATCGTAAAGCCAAACCACAAAGGTATGCAGTCAATCGAACTGCCGACAACAGTACCTGGACCTCTCAAAATATGGGGTTAATCGGAGTGCTGGTATTGATTTTTATCGTAGTGCATTTGGCCAATTTCTGGGCCCGCATAAAGCTGGGTATTGGGGAGGGCGTAGGAATGGATAATGCTGGATATGTGGACGTGTATGAAGTTACCTACAATTTGTTTCAGAATGTCTACTATGTATTATTCTATACGGTGCTAATGATCCCCTTAGCCCTGCACCTGAATCACGGACTGAAAAGCGCCTTTAAAACCTTAGGGTTCTACCATAAAAAGGGTCTGAGAATTATAGCCAGGGTCTCTTTATTCTACGCTGCCATCATATCCATTGGATTTGGGGTAATACCGTTGATTGTTTTTCTAAAATAAGACTTACCCATGACTTTGAAAGCAAAAATCCCGGCGGGCCCACTGGAGCAAAAATGGCGAAACTATCAAGTCAACAGCAAACTAATCAACCCTGCTAATAAAAAGAAGTTGAATATTATTGTGGTGGGTTCCGGTTTAGCCGGTGCCGGTGCAGCAGCTACCTTGGCAGAGCTGGGGTACGATATAAAGTGCTTTTGCTACCAAGATTCTGCCCGTAGGGCCCATTCCGTGGCTGCTCAGGGTGGTGTGAATGCAGCTAAAAACTATCAGCACGATGGGGACAGCGTATGGAGGATGTTTTACGACACCTTGAAAGGAGGAGATTTTAGATCCAGAGCGGCCAACGTATACCGGCTGGCTGAACTCTCGGCGCCGTTGATCGACCATTTTACCCAGCAAGGAGTACCCTTTGCCAGAGAATACGGCGGTGTGCTGGTGAACCGCAGCTTTGGAGGCGTTCAGGTACAAAGGACGTTTTATGCCAGAGGGCAAACCGGGCAACAGTTGCTATTGGCGGCCTATTCGCAATTGTATAAAATGATACATGCTGGGAAAGTTGAAATGCTGCCCAGGCACGAAATGCTGGATCTGGTAGTGATCGATGGAAAGGCTAAAGGCATCATCGCCCGGGATCTAGTGAGTGGGCAACTTAAAAGATTTGCTGCGGATGCAGTGGTGTTGGCCACTGGCGGATACTCACGGGTCTTTAGATTGTCAACTTTGGCTATAGGCTGTAACGGCAGTGCCATTTGGAAAGCACATAAAAGAGGCGCTTTTTTTGCAGCACCCAGCTTTACCCAAATTCACCCTACCGCGCTTCCCCAATCCAGCGAGGCACAAAGCAAGTTGACCCTAATGTCGGAGTCATTGCGGAATGATGGCCGAATCTGGGTGCCAAAAAGTAAGGATGATACCAGAAAAGCTAATGACATACCTGAAGAGGAACGCGATTACTATCTGGAAAGGCGATATCCCAGTTTTGGAAATCTGGCACCCAGAGATATTGCTTCCAGGGCTGCCAAGGAACGCATTGACGCCGGGTACGGTGTAGGTCCGCTGAAGAACGCGGTATATCTGGACTTCCAGCAGGCTATCAAGAGGTTTGGAATGGAGACTATAATGGACAGGTATGGCAATTTATTCAAGATGTACAAGAAAATTACTGGTATAGATGCTTATCGCCAACCTATGCAAATATCACCTGCTGCTCATTTTTCTATGGGTGGCTTATGGGTGGACTACGAGCTCATGACCACTATTCCCGGATTATATGCTATCGGCGAATGCAACTTTTCCGATCATGGTGCGAATCGCTTAGGTGCAAATTCCTTACTGCAAGCCAGTATCGACGGCTATTTTATCCTTCCCAATACCATCAATAACTACCTGGCGGACCATTTGAAAGAAGAACCGGTGAGCACTGAACATCCTGAGTTTAACCAAGTGGAGATGGAAGTCCAAGCGCTTATTGAACGAGTCTTATCGGTTCAGGGGACCAAATCGGTGGATCATTTTCATAGGGAGTTGGGAAAAGTCATGTGGAAGGAGTGCGCCATGAGTCGAAATAAAGCAGGGTTGGAAAGTGCTATCGATCAAATTAAGTCCATAAGGAATGATTTTTGGCAGGAAGTATTGGTAACCGGCCATAGTGATGAGCTGAATCCTGAGCTAGAAAAGGCCTTGAGACTGGCAGATTTTATGGAACTGGCCATATTAATGTGTACTGATGCCTTAGATAGAAAAGAGTCTTGCGGAGCGCATTTCCGGGAGGAGTATCAAACCGCCGACGGTGAAGCGGTACGGGTTGATGATGAATACGCCTTTGTATCGGCTTGGGAATATGTGGACGGTGAATTCAAGTTACATGCAGAAGAACTGCAATTTGAAAATGTGCAACCTACGGTTAGAAGTTATAAATAAATTGGCTTATGAAATTGACATTCCGCATTTGGAGACAGGTAAATAGCAAAGAAAAAGGCCACTTGGTGGATTATGAAGTCGATGGTCTTAATGAAGACATGTCTTTTTTGGAAGCACTGGATCACTTAAATGAAATACTGGTGCTGAACAAAGAACGGGTAATAGCCTTTGAATACGACTGCCGAGAAGGTATTTGCGGACAATGCGGAGTGTTTATCAATGGCAGGGCTCATGGTCCGCACGATAATATGACCACCTGTCAATTGCACTTGCGCAGCTTTCAGGATGGTAATACCATAGTGGTCGAACCCTGGAGGGCACGGGCCTTCCCAGTAATCAAAGACTTGATGGTAGATCGCTCCGCCTTCGACCGTATTATCCAACATGGCGGATACATCAGCGCCAAAACCGGTACCGCGCCGGAAGCCAATGCTATTTTAATCGGGAAGGA
>JAOTYN010000425.1 GCA_029861825.1 Cyclobacteriaceae bacterium | reverse complement strand
GCCTTATTTTTGTTGGCATCCGGCGCTGGGGTCAGTAGGATCATGTCGACAGTGTGCGATCCGCAAATATCGTGATGAAGATGACCACCAGGGACAAATCGTAATGTCATGCATGGAGCCGGTGACTGACAACCTGCATATTTCCATTGAAGAAAAGGAGGTCAGAGATTTTAGGAAGAATGTCATTGAGTGGTTAATGATCAATCACCCGCACGATTGTCCGATATGCGATGAGGGAGGGGAGTGCCACTTACAGGATATGACGGTGATGACCGGCCATGCCTACCGCAGAAACCGTTTCAAAAAACGTACGCATCTTAACCAGGATTTGGGCCCATGTATCAATCACGAAATGAACCGCTGTATTCAGTGTTACCGCTGCGTGAGATTTTACAACCAATACGCCGGAGGAAATGATTTACAGGTGTTTGCCGCCCATGATCATGTATATTTCGGCCGACATGAAGAGGGTACGTTGGAGAGTGAATTCAGTGGGAATTTAGTAGAAGTGTGCCCCACAGGAGTTTTTACGGATAAGACCCTGAAACCTCATTATACACGTAAATGGGACCTTACTTCTGCGCCTTCGATATGCCAACACTGCAGCCTGGGATGTAACACATTAGCTGGAGAACGCTATGGTACACTACGTAGAATTCTCAGTCGCTTTAATGAGGAGGTCAATGGCTATTTCATCTGTGACCGGGGCCGCTTCGGGTATGACTTTGTCAATGGGGACTCCAGGATAAAAACCGCATCGGTAAGGAATAACGGGCAATGGGATCAGTTGAATCAAGAGGATTCCCTGGAGAAGGTGACTAATTTGGTATCTCAAGGCAAGATCATGGGAATTGGCTCTCCCAGAGCCTCCTTAGAGTCCAATTATGCTCTGCGAACCCTGGTGGGGAAGGAAAATTTTTATAATGGCATCTCTGCCGGGGAAAACAGACTTATTCAAGAGGCTCTTAGTTTCTTGCGTTCCAATCCTATCAGAAATCTCTCCTTAAAAGAAATCGAGTCTTGTGATGCGGTAATAGTGATCGGAGAAGATGTTACCAACACCGCGCCTATGATTCATCTGGCCCTTCAGCAATCCATGTTGGCAAGACCTTTAAAGAAATCAAAAAAGGCTGGCATACCTCCGTGGAATGATGCTGCTACCAGAGAGCATATTCAGGATGAGCGCGGCCCCTTGTATATGCTGACCCCGCAAAAAACCAAACTTGACTCCATAGCCACATCTTGCTATCGGCAAAGCCCACAACATCTGGTAAACCTGGTCATGGCTATGGCACAGCATCTGGATAGCAGCATTCCCACTGCCTTAGGAAATCAACAGCACCAGGAGGATGCCTCAGAAATTGCCACGGTGCTGCGTGAGGCAGAGCGGCCATTGGTGATTGCCGGGACCAGCTTGGGCCATGATGCTCTGCTTAAATCCGCACTAAATCTGGTAAAAGCGCTTAACAAGGTTAACCCTAATACCGGGGTCTCCCTGGTCTTTCCGGAATGCAACAGTTTAGGGGTAGCCATGATGGAAGAGAAATCCGTTGCGGAAGCTGTCGATGCTCAGTCCTCCTATGAAACTCTAATCATACTTGAGAATGACCTCTACAGCAGACATTCATCACCGTTGATTCAGAACTTCCTTGAGCGCTTTCAAAACATCATTGTATTAGATCATACCTTAAACCAATCCAGCTCGCAGGCCGACCTGATATTGCCCGCGGGAACTTTTGCCGAAGCCGATGGCACCTTGGTAAATAATGAGGCCCGGGCCCAGCGATATTTTCAGGTGCAAGCTAGTGGTGACCACGTTATGGAAAGTTGGCGTTGGCTAAGTCTTTGCGGAATAAGCACCGAGAATTCAAAAATGGATCAATGGGATAATCTTGACAAGGTTATGCAGTCACTTGAAGATGATCTGGACCAGTTTAAAGGCATATCCCAGGCCGCACCAGGGGCTGACTATAGGGTAAAAGATCAAAAAGTCGCCAGGTCTCCTCATCGCTATAGCGGTCGTACCGCTATGTTTGCCCACCACCGGGTGAACGAACCGCGGCCGCCGGAGGACAAGGACACTCCACTAAGTTTCACCATGGAGGGATACCGGGGGACACCCACGCCCGAGCTCACCTCTTATTATTGGAGCCCGGGATGGAATTCTGCTCAAGCCATTAATAAGTTTCGCAATGAACTCGGTGGCAATAATGAAGCGAGCCTCAATGGGGTGCGATTGATTCAGCCCTCCACTGATAGGGTTAGTAATTACAATTTGGATTTGTCTGGCTCAGGCCATAAAGAAGATGGTTGGACCATAGTGCCGTTACACCACATTTTTGGTTCGGAATCCATGAGTATGCTGTCCCCGGCTATTGCTGAAAGAAGCCCGGGTCCCTGGGTCAATATAAATGAAAGTGAGGCTAAAGAAATGGGAATTAGCAGTGGTGATGTGGTCCAAGTTATCATGGACGACCTAGAGATTTCTATTGCCGCTAGGACAGAAGCTAGCTGGCCTTCAGGTGTATTGGGCATCACTGTAGGATTCCCAAACATGCCGTTTATAGAAATTGACTGCCTGGCCCAACTGAAAAAATAACAATTCATGAAGATAGACCTATTAACCGTAGTAATTGTTTTCGCCGTGATTGTCATCCTGCAGCTATTGGCGATGGTATTGATATGGATGGAGCGTCGGTTACTGGGATTATGGCAAGATCGGCTAGGTCCCAACAGGGTGGGCCCGGCAGGTTTATTACAGCCGGTGGCGGATATGCTCAAGATTTTTTTCAAACATGATTGGGTCCCATTATTTGCGGATAGGAAATTGTTTATAATAGCCCCTGCTATCGTAGTGATTACCAGTCTTCTGAGTTTTGCTATCATTCCATTTACTCCTGAAATGATGATAGCAGATCTTAATATTGGAGTCCTCTTTTTCCTGGCCATGTCTTCCCTGGGAGCCTACAGTATAATCTTGGGTGGTTGGGCATCCAATAACAAATATTCCTTGCTTGGCGCCATGCGGGGCGCATCGCAAATGATTACTTATGAAGTATTTATGGGCCTGAGTATTATGGGAGTGGTTATGTTAAGCGGAAGCTTTAATTTAAATGACATTGTCTTAGCGCAAAGGGGTGGATGGTTTGTTATACCTCAGTTTTTGGGGTTCATCACTTTTCTGATTGCGGGCATTGCCGAAACCCATCGCCTGCCCTTTGATATTCCCGAATCGGAAAGTGAACTCATTGCCGGTTTCCATTCTGAGTACTCCGGAATGAAGTTTGGACTGTTTTTCCTGGGTGAATACCTGGGCGTAACCTTGGTTTCAGCCCTGGTAGTGACCATGTTTTTCGGAGGTTGGTTAGGCCCGGATTTTCTTCCACCTCTGGTGTGGTTTATCCTGAAGACATTTGTATTCATCATTTTCTTCATACTGCTACGGGCTTCGCTACCCAGACCTCGCTACGACCAATTGCTGTCCTACGGGTGGAAGGTGATGCTGCCGCTTACTTTGTTGAATCTAATGGCAACAGGTGCTCTGATTTTATATTTTGAATGAAACTAATAAAGGATTATGTATAGCATATTAAGGACTATGTGGTTAACCTTTCGTCATCTTTTTACAAAGAACATAACCATTGAGTATCCTGAGGAGAAAGTGGTGCTGCCCCCAAGATACCGGGGGAGGATCGTGT
>JAOTYN010000424.1 GCA_029861825.1 Cyclobacteriaceae bacterium | reverse complement strand
TGACATCGTACGCACTCATGGCATTAAAAATAGGGGAAAAATTCTAAGAAAGACTATGTCTCATTACTAATCCTCATCAATACGGATAGTAACTAGGGAAGTGCCTTGGGGAGGTTTAGGAAATTACGCCTGCCTGCCCGGTAGGCAGGAAAGACGAGAGACGGATTACGATTAGATGAAGCGCTCCTTGTAGTCTCGCGCTCTTAGCTCGCGGCTGAAAATGTACCCAGGGCGGGACTTGAACCCGCACGGCCGTTGATGGCCATTGGATTTTAAGTCCAACGTGTCTACCAATTCCACCACCTGGGCATACTAGAGTGTGGGTTTGAGTTTGAGTGTGGGTGTGAACTTTGCCCAAATGTCAAACCTAATGCAAAATTTTAATTCTTCATACAGACACCTCTTTTGGTGTCAACTTTCCTTAATGTCTACCAACCTGCCTGCCGGCAGGCAGGTTCCACCACCTGGGCATACTAGAGTGTGGGTTTGAGTTTGAGTGTGGGTGTGAACTTTGCCCAAATGTCAAACCTAAAGCAAATTTTCAATTCTTCATACAAACACCTCTTTTGGTGTCAACTTTCCTTAATATCTACCTGCCTGCCGGCAGGCAGGTTCCACCACCTGGGCATGCTTGAGTGTGAGTTTGGGTGAGAGATGGGTGTGTGGTGCGACTCAGTGTTACTCTGTTAACTCCGTGTAGCTTTGTGACACAACCAGTACCAACCAGATTTGTGGGATATTTCCCAACCTCACGTCCAATAAAAAAGAGCGAAAGACGGGATTCGAACCCGCGACCCCGACCTTGGCAAGGTCGTGCTCTACCAGCTGAGCTACTTTCGCTTTATCCCTCCTTTGAAGGAATGCAAAGTTAAGTAAGCATTGCAAATTTGCAATGAGATTAATAAAAAAAAGCCTGAGCAAATTACCTATCCTGCTTTCCTCACAACTTCATTCATAATTAATAATTCAGAGTCCAGAGTTCCTCATTCCCTCACTGCCCTTCCTGTTCCAGAATGATCTTCAGCTCATTTAATTTAAGTAGCGCTTCCACCGGACTGATGGTGTTGATGTCCAACTGCTCCAATAACCCCTTTACTTTCTTAAAAGCCGGACTGGATTCGAATAACTGCAACTGATAGGACTGCTCCGGTAACTCTGAAAGTGTTTCTTTGGTGTGGTCCTGCACTTTTTCTTTTTCCAGATGTTTTAGGATCTCGCTGGCCCGTATCACTACCTGGTTGGGCATGCCAGCCATCTGGGCCACATGGATACCGAAACTATGTTGCGATCCACCGGGCTTTAGCTTGCGCATAAAAATTACCTGGTCACCCACTTCTTTCACCGATACATTGTAATTTTTTACGCGGGGCAGGGTCTCGGTCAACTGGTTCAATTCGTGGTAATGGGTAGCAAATAGGGTCTTGGCTTTACAGCCAGCGCGGTTGTGTAAATATTCTACGATGGACCAGGCAATACTGATGCCATCATAAGTGCTGGTCCCCCGGCCTATCTCGTCCATCAACACTAGGCTGCGGTCGCTGAGATTGTTCAAGATGCTGGAGGTTTCGATCATTTCCAGCATAAAGGTCGACTCTCCCTGAGCCAGGTTGTCAGAGGCCCCTACTCTGGTAAATACTTTATCCACCAGTCCAATACGGGCCGACTGGGCGGGCACAAAGCTGCCCATTTGGGCCATTAGCACCATCAGAGCGGTTTGCCGCAGCAAAGCGGATTTACCGGCCATGTTGGGCCCGGTTATGATCATGATCTGTTGTTCATCCTGATCTAGCAGCACGTCGTTGGGCACATAGGTCTCCCCTTGTGGCATTACCCGCTCAATTACCGGATGCCGTCCTTGCTTTATATCCAGGGTGGTGGACTGGTCGATCTGGGGACGGCAGTAATGATGCTTTAATGCCACTTGGGCGAAGCTGCTGAGAGTATCCAGTTGAGCCACATAACGGGCATCTACCTGGCAGGCGGTGATGAACTCTTGGGCGTACACCACCAATTCATCGTAAATCTTTTGCTCGATCACCGACAGTTGCTCTTCAGCCTGCAAGATCTGCTCTTCATAGGTCTTAAGCTCCGGGGTGATGTAACGCTCCGCATTGACCAAAGTTTGTTTACGGATCCATTCAGCAGGGACCTTGTCCTTATGGGCGTTGGTAACTTCCAAATAATAGCCGAAAACTTTATTGTAGGCGATCTTCAGGGACCCGATACCGGTGCGCTCCATTTCCTGGTTTTGAAGCTGCAGCAGGTAGTCTTTGCCGGAGAAAGCTATCGCCCGTAATTCATCCAGTTTTTCATGCACACCATCCTTGATCAGGTTACCTTGGGCAGAACTTAGAGGTACTTCATCCTGTAAATGCTGATCAATTTTTTCTATTAGTTGAGCACAGGGATCGATTTGGTGCGCCAGTTCAATAAGATGGCTGTTGTCCTGTTCCAGGAGCAAACGCTTTACCTGTTCACAACCTTGTAAGGTTTGCTTCAATAGCTGCATCTCCCTGGGATTGACCCGGGCTACCGCCACCTTAGCTGTCAGCCGTTCTAAGTCGGCCATGTGGGTAAAAGCCGATCGTAGCCCCTCCAGTAACTCCGGATCTTTGATAAGAGCTTCCACTAAATTCAGCCGATGTTCCACTGCCGCCGGATCTTTGAGTGGCAGCAATAGCCATTTTTTAAGCATCCTTCCACCCATGGCGGTAGTGGTGTGATCTAATACAGAGGCTAATGAAACCCCTCCTTCTTGTTGAGCATGAATCAATTCCAGATTTCGGATGGTGAATTTGTCCAGCCACACAAACTGATCGTTGTCAATGCGTGAAATACCCGCAATGTGTTTTTGATGGTGATGCTCGGTAATCTCCAGATAATGTAGGATGGCACCCGCACAACAGGTGGCCAGTTTTAGGTTTTCAAATCCGAATCCTTTTAAGTGCTGGGTTTGAAATTGTTCCTTAAGTTTTTGATAGCCAAAATCTTCCCCAAACACCCATTCGTCCAATGGGAAAAGGTGACGGTCCATTCGGGTGTTGGCCTTGACCAGTCGGTAAAGATCTTCCTTCTGTGCCTTACAGAAGAGGATCTCCGTGGGGTCATAGCTTTGGATCAGCTTATCGATTTCTTCCAATGTACCTTCGGTGCCGCTAAATTCACCGGTGGATATATCCAGGAAAGCGATACCACCGTGTTGCTTATGTAAAAAAACCGCGCACAAATAGTTATTGCTGCTGCTCTCCAGTACATTATCGTTAAATGTTACGCCGGGGGTCACCAGTTCAGTAATACCCCGCTTAACGATCCCCTTGGCTTGCTTAGGATCTTCCAATTGATCGCAAATGGCCACCCGGTTGCCGGCGCGTACCAGCTTAGGCAGGTAGGTGTCCAAGGCATGATGTGGGAACCCCGCCAACTCTATATGAGAAGCAGCCCCATTGGCTCTCTTAGTGAGCACGATGTCCAGTATCCGGCTGGCGATCACTGCATCCTCACCAAAGGTCTCGTAAAAGTCGCCTACCCGAAATAGTAGCAAGGCCCCTGGATGCTTGGCCTTAATGGCGTTATATTGTTTCATCAGGGGAGTTTCCCTGGCTTTTTTTACCTTTGCTTTGGACATAAACGAACCCTACAGGATCTAGTAAATTTACGGAAATATAAGTATTGTCAGGGTCCATAAAAAATAAAAAACAGGCTATGCGCAAGATTGA
>JAOTYN010000423.1 GCA_029861825.1 Cyclobacteriaceae bacterium | reverse complement strand
AGTGCCCGGTCAGTTATTCCAGAGAACGGAAGAAGGGAATATTACCAATCTGTTCAACGTTCAATTTGTTAATAAAACCTTCGATGAAATGCCATTGGAATTAAGATTGATGGACAAACCCAATGCCCACATCGAGAAAGTAGGAGGCGAGGCAGTGGTGGTGCCTTCCAATGATATGGTAGAGGGCGTTTACTTCATTGAGATCCCGGCCCATGAACTGGGGGAAACTAAAACTACCCTGGTATTGGGTGTTTTCAGTAACGGGAAATTAATAGAGAAAGTTAAAACGAGTTTTTTAGGACCAATTAAAACCGGAATAAAATGAACTGGGGATACCGAATAGTCGTAGCATATCTGCTTTTTATGGGCATACTGGGAGTATTGGTCTTTAAGTCCTTTAAGTCTAAGGTAAATCTGGTAGCCCCCGATTATTATCGCCAAGAGCTGGCCTATCAACAACAAATTGATAAGATTGCAAATGCAGCTTCCTTGAAACAGCCTGTGACTATCGAAGTTAGGGATGAAATTCGTACTCTGACCATCACATTCCCTGCATCACATCAGGGATTAACAGGACAGGTTACCCTGTATCGTCCTTCCAACGCAGCCCTGGACCGAATCTGGAAGTTGGCACCTAACAGCGAAAATCAGCAGTTGGTCTCTTTACAGGAACTGGCGAACGGATTATGGAAAGTGAAAGTTGAATGGCAAGTAAACGATAAGTCTTATTATCAACAGAAAAATATTAATGTACCATGATTTGGAGTGCTTTGATCTTGGGTGTGGCGGGAAGCCTTCATTGTCTGGCGATGTGTGGGCCTTTAGTGGTTACCATAAACCAACATCGCTCACAATCGACCATGGATCAAATCTACTATCATGGGGCACGTATCTTGGTCTATATGCTGATGGGGGCCTTGGCAGCAGCCTTCGGCATGGGTATTAAATTCACCAGCAGTCAGCAGATCCTTTCCATTGCCACGGGGTTTCTATTAATCGTAGGATTACTCATTTCCAGGAGAGGTATTTCCGGACTATGGGCAAAAGTCGTGCTGCGAATAAAAACATATGTAGGGACTATGGCCGGAAACAAGATGGTCTGGTTAGGTATGGTCAACGGATTATTGCCTTGTGGATTAACTTACGTGGCCCTGGCTGCGGCCCTGTCTACTGCTGATGTTCTACAAGGTGTAATGTACATGGCCCTGTTC
Source organism: Cyclobacteriaceae bacterium (assembly GCA_029861825.1). Classification (GTDB taxonomy): domain Bacteria; phylum Bacteroidota; class Bacteroidia; order Cytophagales; family Cyclobacteriaceae; genus JAJCYK01. The sequence continues at coordinate 2,507 of JAOTYN010000423.1, read as the reverse complement.
GGGTTGGGTACTACCCCCGCATTGTGGCTAATCGTAAAAAGTTTGTCAGTAATCCCCGCCTCCTGGCGCTCCTCCAGATCAATCGTGATCGGTTGTACCTGGGTTCTGGCAGTCTTATTGATACTCAGGGGACTGGAATTGGGCGTTCCCTATCTCAGCCCGGAATTCCAATCCACTGAAGCAGCTGTAGTGACTATCTGTAATTAGCGGAATATGGGATATCTTAATGTAATACCGGTTGTTGATAGTACCGACCTTCGCGCTTATACCCGATTACTTTTCTCGGACGTGGAAGCCCTAGAGTTGATGATAGAGCGCGGCATGATCGAGGAGGGTATTACCCGCATTGGGGCCGAGCAGGAATTGTGTTTAATCGATAGCTCATTCCGTCCGTCTCCCATGGCCGAGGAACTTCTGGAAGATTTGAATGATGATCATTTCACGACGGAACTGGCCAAGTTCAATCTTGAAGTTAACCTGGACCCCCTGGAGTTGAAGAGCGGTTGCTTTTCCGAGCTGCACAAAGCCTTAAAACGGGCGATAAACGATTGTCGCCAATCCGCCATCAAATGGAACAGCAGCCCTTTACTGACGGGCATATTACCCACTATAAGGTCCAGTGATCTGAGGATGGATTTCATGTCGCCCCGTCAAAGGTACTGGGCCTTGAATCAGGCCATTCAACATATCAGAAACGGGCCGCAGGAGTTTCATATTCAGGGTACGGACGAACTGTTTACCCGCCATGATTCCGTCATGTTCGAGAGTTGCAACACCAGTTTTCAGGTACACTACCAAATAGGCGCCACGAATTTTAGTAAGGGTTACAATTGGGCTCAAGCCATCGCTGGTCCTATTCTAGCAGCGGTTACCAACTCGCCCTTATTTATGGGTAAACGTCTATGGAGGGAGACCAGAATTGCCCTTTTTCAACAGGCTACCGATACCCGGGGCTATCAGGAAGAATTACGTAAGACCAAACCCCGGGTGATATTCGGAGATAATTGGTTGTTGAATGACCTTACGGAACTAATAAAGCAGGATATCTCCTCATATCGCCCCCTAGTCATTCGAAAAGGACTGGAAAACGGGATGGAACAACTGCAAAAAGGAGACATTCCCAAACTAAAAGCGTACTCTTTGTTTAACGGTACTATCTATCGCTGGAACCGACCGTGCTATGGCATTACGGAAGGTGTACCACATTTACGTATTGAAAATCGTTACCTGCCTTCAGGCCCTACTATTTTAGATGAAATGTCCAACGCGGCTTTTTGGCTAGGTCTGATGCACCTGGTTCCCGATAGTCCGCTGGACGAATCGTTGTGGGATTTTTCCGAAGCCAAAGCCAACTTTTTACGGGCGGCTCGTCATGGAATGAATACTAAAATGACCTGGATCAATGGTAAATCCTATGAGGCCAAAGATCTTTTGTTACAGGAACTCCTCCCTTTGGCCAAAGAAGGACTGCACAAGGCGTCCCTTGATCAATCTGAAGTTGACAAATACCTGGGAGTACTTGAAGACCGGGTCAAATCCGGTCAGACAGGGTCTACCTGGATATTACAATCATTCAATCAACTGCTAAAACACATGCCTGAAGACAGCGCCGCATTGGGACTCACCGAGGTAATGTTAAAAAGACAGCAAGGCAAGGAGCCCATTCATCAATGGCTCCCGCTGCGGCCTTCAGAGGTGTCGGATGGGGCGCATCACTACCAACGTGTAGATCAGATCATGTCCAAGAAGTTGTATACCGTGGATGAGGAAGATGTTATTGATCTGGTGCCCAATATCATGAAATGGAATCAGATCCGACATATGCTGGTTGAAAATCGCCTGGGTGAATTGGTAGGTCTAATCACCATGGGCAGATTAGGACAGTATTATGCAGAGCATGCACAGCAAAACCCCGCGGTGATGGTCAAAGATGTCATGATAAAGGATGTGGTGACGGTATCTCCGGAAACGGAAACCCTGGAAGCTCTGAGAATTATGAGTGAGAAAAAAATCGGTTGCTTGCCGGTGTTGAATCAACACCAAAAACTGGTGGGAATTGTAACCGACAAGGACTTTCTACGTATTGCGGATTCTTACCTTTCCCAAGACAGATCTGATGAAACTCAATCTTCTGAGTGACCTTGCTCATGGTATAAAAACCTTGGCAAATACAGATTAGGGGTATGAAATGGTCGTTGAACCTGGGACGAATTGCGGGGATAAAAATCTTTATTCACTGGACCTTTCTGATCCTGTTGCTTTGGATCGTTTTTAGTCAAATACAGCAAGGCAAGTCGTGGGAGCAGACCACAGCGGCGGCCTTATTCATAATACTGATCTTTGGTTGTGTGATCCTGCACGAATTGGGCCATGCCCTAATGGCCAGAAGGTTCAAGATCTCTACCCGAGATATAACGCTTTTGCCCATTGGCGGTTTAGCCAGACTTGAAAAGATCCCCGAAGATCCCAAACAGGAACTGTGGGTGGCACTGGCCGGACCTGCAGTA
>JAOTYN010000422.1 GCA_029861825.1 Cyclobacteriaceae bacterium | reverse complement strand
TCACGTTACTCTTTTAAAAGATGGGATGAAAAGAATCATTAGTTAAACCTCGATGACACTCTTTTTTGCTCTGTGAAACTCCGTGAAATAACACAACACATCATGAAAAAACTCTACATCCAGGATGTGACCTTGCGTGACGGCATGCATGCTATCAAGCATCAATACACTAAAAAACAGATCAAGAAAATTGCTTTGGCCCTGGATGCCGCCCGGGTGGATGCCATCGAAATAGCTCATGGCGATGGTTTGTCAGGCGCTGGTTTCAATTACGGATTTGGCGCACAGTCCGATTGGGAATGGCTTGAAGGAATAGCCGACCAGTTGCAACATGCCCGTCTCACCACCTTGTTGCTGCCCGGTATTGGGACTATAGAAGATCTAAAAAGGGCCCGGCAATTGGGCGTGGAGTCCGTAAGAATTGCTACCCATTGTACAGAAGCGGATATTGCGGCACAACATATCGATGCTGCCAAAAAACTAGGCATGGATGTAGCGGGATTTCTTATGATGGCCCATATGATTGATCCGAAAGGCCTTACTCAACAAGCACTGTTGATGGAATCCTATGGTGCGAATTGTGTTTATGTCACGGACTCTGCGGGAGCTTTGCTGATGACAGACGTGGAGGATCGAATAAAACTATTCAAGGAGCGTCTGCGCCCTGAAACGGAAATAGGCATCCATTGTCATCATAACCTTTCCCTGGGTGTTGCCAATACCATAGTAGCCATGGAACATGGGGCCAATCGCCTGGACGCTTCCCTTACGGGAATGGGTGCAGGAGCGGGCAACGCGCCTTTGGAAGTGCTAATAGCGGTATTGAACAGAATGAATATTGCCAACTCCTGTGATCTTCATGCATTGATCGACGCTGCAGAGAGGTTGGTGCGGCCATTACAAACCAGGCCGGTGCGTGTTGATGGGCAAACACTGCCACTGGGTTATGCCGGAGTGTATTCCAGTTTCTTGTTACATGCGGAAAGGGCTTCTAAGGCCTATGGCGTGGATACTTTGGAAATACTGGAAGAAGCTGGCAGAAGAAAATTGGTGGGGGGTCAAGAGGATATGATTATCGACCTGGCCTTGGATTTGGCTGCAAAGTCATCCTCTCCGTCTAAGGAGAAATAAACAGGTTGCGAAACACTGTCCAAATCATAAAAATGCCTAAAATCAGGAAGATCCAGGTGAGGCCTTTGGTCAGAGACCTTGAGGGTAGTCGGCCTTGAAGAAATGGACCAATTTGACCACCGATTATCACTCCGGGTATGGTATAGCAGATCAAGTGCCAGGGCACTGCATCCAATCCTGCAGTGCGAATCAAGGTGAGGGTATGCGCAAAAGCTGCCACTAACATAGTACCCATTACCACCACAACAGAAGAGGCGGCTGCCACCGGCAAAGGTACTTTGCCTTCTTTGATCAATTGGGGCATAACAATTTCACCAATGCCCGTAGATAACATACCGGTAATAAATCCTCCTAGAATTGTGGGGATGCTTCTTGGAGTATAAACTTGATATTTGTACTGGTTTCCCCACTTGTCTGTTAGAGCCTTAAAAGGCTTATTAACAGGTTTTCTGGGAGCAAAAAGGAAGGTGAAACCCCGGATCATAATCACCGATAACAGCAATAATAATATCCCATAGCTAAGTCTTAGCACCCATGGTGGAATCCAGTGTGCTGAAAGGACTCCCACTAACGCGGCCGGTATACTAATCACTAGGAATAGTTTGCTTATGTTGAGATCAATAAGTTTTTGTCGGTAATACCCTATTAACCCGGAAGTGAAACCAAAAGTGGAAGTGAGCAGGGCCGCAGCTACCGCAGTGACTGGATCGTTCAACGGATATTCCGGCCCCAGCAAGGGCAATAATAATAGAAATATCGGCATAAAAATAGCAGTGCCTCCAATACCGCTTAACATAGCTATAGTGGCTACACAAATGGCGATGGGGAACATAAACCAATAGAGGGTGAAGTCCATTAGGTCAACCTATTTTTAGATAATAAACTGATGACCAGTTATATATATAACTTGATTAAATACTTAAATTAAATTAAGGCAAGCGGTCAGCCCACAACAAAATAGCCATGGCATCAGCCGCCTGAGACTGTTCCAATTGGTATTGTGCTAATCGATGAAGTTCCTTTAGTTGGTCTTGGTGGTTAGGGTACTTATTCAAAATGTCCTTAACCTGATCCAGTGATGAAATGTGGTCGATCTCATCTTTATGGGGCAAGCGTTCCAGATTGCCCAACCTTCCCAGGTTGTTACCTGTCAAAACCGCACTGTTGCGAACGCTTAAAGGCAAGCTGTCTACTCCAACACCCAGCGTGGTAAGGGGTTTGGGGATCTCAAATAGGGCATCGCCAGCGGCTCTGCAATACCAATTACCTCCCATACGAGCGACCTGATCAAGGCTGGTAGGATCGAGTTTTCCCTGCTCGTCTAAGAACTGCTCATGGACATGTATTAACTCCACCCTTGATATTACCAGATTACCAGCTCCGCCTTGGTCGCCTAACTCAATAATTTTTTCAACCTGACATTCAAACGAAACCGGCGATTCCTTTACTCTTGGCGGGCGCACTACTTGAGAAGGTTCTTCAGTGAGCCCCGATTTTGTGAATTCATTTATATGAGCAGGATACTCGGTACTGGACAAGGACATTTGCTCCACCATGGCATGATTCACTACATTGATGACAACTTCGGGAACTGAACGCACATTTTCCAAGGTATGCTTTATAGTATTGTCCCGCCCTCGACGGGCTGGGGAAAAGATCATGACTGGGGGGTTAGCACTAAAAACATTGAAAAAGCTGAAAGGACTGAGATTAACCTCGCCGTTCAAATCGATGGTGCTGGCAAAGGCGATGGGCCTGGGGGCAACCGCCGACAGCAATAAGCTATGAAGTTGAGGAACCGGCAATTCGCGGGGGTTGATGGTTTTGGTCATAGGGCAGGTAGCACTTTAGTCCTAACTTCACCAAAACCGATGCGCATACCGCCAGATTCAGCAGAACCTTTCATGATAATGGTGTCGTGGTCTTCTACAAAGGTGCGGGTAGCACCGTCTTTCAATGAAATAGGTTGCTTTCCACCCCACGACAATTCCAGCATGGAACCAAATGATCCAGGCTCCTGACCACTGATGGTTCCGGAAGCCATTAAGTCCCCAACCTTAACATTACAGCCTCCCACCGTGTGATGAGCCAACTGTTGGGTCATGTTCCAGTACATGTATTTGAAGTTAGATCTGCAGATTACGGATTCTTCACCATTTTCAGGCTGAAGGCTAACCTGCAGATTGATGTCGTAGTTCCTGGGACCCTGATATTGCAGGTAGGGCAACACTTGCGGATCTTGGGTAGGACCCTGTACCCGGAAGCGCTCCAAAGCCTCTAACGGTACTACCCAGGGGGATATGGAGGAAGCAAAATTTTTGGCTAGAAATGGACCCAGTGGTACGTACTCCCATTTTTGAATATCCCGGGCCGACCAATCATTGAATAGTACCATTCCAAAAATGTGATCCTCAGCTTGGGCGGTACTCACAGATTCTCCCAACGGACTGTTCTTGCCAATTACAAAGGCCATTTCTAACTCAAAGTCCAGTCGTTTGCTGGGACCGAAAACCGGGGGACCTTCTGCGGGCTTGGTCTGCCCATGAGGGCGGCGTACAGGAATCCCCCTTTCAATAATCGAGGAAGCCCTCCC
>JAOTYN010000421.1 GCA_029861825.1 Cyclobacteriaceae bacterium | reverse complement strand
ATCAAGAATCTATTTTTTGCTCCTGTTATATAGCTGGGCTTCTTTCTTTTTTTAATTACCCTAAGAGACTCTTCAACCACTTCCTCGGCCGATTGATACCTGCTTTCCGGAGGTCTTTTACCAGGATCATCAAAAGCAACATTATGAAAATTAGTTTTTGTCGCACCAGGTAAGATGGCAGCTACATACACATCACGGCCTTTATTTTCATACCACAATGACTCGGTGAAATTGGTCACAAAGGCCTTAGAGCCAGCATATGCAGCCCCACCCGGATAAGTGAGTAAAGATAGTCCTGACGAAATATTAATTAAGGCATCTCCTGGCTTAGCGGTTTTTAAGAAATGATGGGAAAGTACCACTAGCGCACCGATATTAAGATCTATCATATTCAGCTGTCCCTCTAATGGCATCTCATGAAAACGGTTATACATCCCATAACCGGCGTTATTGATCAGAAGTTGATAACCTTCCTTTTGTAGATCCAATACAACATTGTTAAGCTGACTTTCATCGGTTAAATCGGCCATAATAAAACGATTGCCTACCCCCGGAAGTGATTGCACTACGGCACGCAGTTTATCATAGTTACGGGCAACACCGGTCACCATATAACCTTCTTCCGCCAACTTCTGCATAAATACCTTTCCAATTCCATCACTGGCACCAGTGATGAGCGCTTTCTTCTTATCCATAATTGTTGTCAGTTATAGCCTCACTATGAGTCGGTTTTGGCACTTGGATTTGCCTTGCCTTTTCCCTTAAATGTAGACATGGAATCATAAACCCCCAGTTTTTCGGCGGTGAAATCGAAAACCTTAGTAGGTAAAACGCCCCTTAGAAAAGGGATCAATTTGACAATTTTTGGCGCCATTAGCAGCACTTCATTTCTCTTTACCGCCGTCATAATTTGGTCTACAATCTCCTCTGGCTTTAGCAATGGAGTAAGCAGCGGGGCCTTTACTCCCTCAAACATTCCCGTATCTATATAGCTAGGACACACGGTTGTCACCCTGAAATCGCCTTCTAGGGCTTCTAATTCCAATCGTAAAGATTCCGACCAGCCTAAAACCGCCCACTTACTTGAAGCGTAAACAGACATATTGGGGTTTCCCACCAATCCCGCCGCAGAAGCAATATTAATAATATGAAGACTACCTTTTTCGATCATCCCAGGTAAGAATGCCCGGGTCACGTGCATTACTCCCAATACGTTGATATTGATGGTTTTAGCGATGTCCTCATGACTGTGATCGACAAACTTTTTTCCAACCACGATTCCCGCGTTGTTCACCAATATATCAATGTGTCCGACCGCTTGTTTGACATCCAGAGCCATTTCCCGTATTTGATCCAAATCTCCAAGATCCACCAAATAAGGATATACACTAAATCCTTGATCCTGAAACTCCTCGCTGGTTTCTTCCAACTTATTCTCATCAATATCCCAAATTATCAGATTTGTGGCCCCATCGTCCAAAAATCGCCTACCCATTAATTTCCCTATCCCCGAGGCTCCGCCTGTAATAAGGGCTGTTTTGGATTTTATATCAGTCATTGACCTAAATTAACTTTCTCGATGTTAGATTGACCACCTTGCTAATAACCTACAGAGCATAGCAAGATTAAATTTCACATATAATCGATTAAAAACTCCTCATTTCTGACGAAATCCAATCTCGCAAGCGACTACAAATATAATATTTAATCAAACCTTACATTCAATTGCAACTTTTAATAAAAAGCATTCGTTTTTATAGAAAATTCGTATGTTTACCAGTGTAATGCGTCGATTCAGTCACATACTATTGTCTTTAATGCTATTGGTATCCACTGTTGGTGTGACCATTAGTAAGCATTATTGTGGAGATATTCTTCTAAAAACAGCAGTGAACAAACAAGTGGAAACTTGTGGTGATCAGATGGATATGCCGGAAGGCTGCTGCCACGAGGAAACGCAAAAGTTGGTGGTGGACGACGAATACCAACCAGTAGATTTTCAGCTTAAGTCTGTCGAACTACCCCTCCTTTATATGGTCACCTTCTACGAGTTGGCGCTGAACTCCTCAGATGAAGATGCCATTGGGTACACACCTTATTATGCTACGGCACGCACCGGGCCGAAGATCTATTTAAAGGTGCAGTCCCTCCTTTTATAGCCTTATTCGATTACAGACCGGCGTTCACTCTGCGCTCGGCTGGGTTATTATATAACCGCATTTCTGTTTATCAAAGAACAGTTCTTCGAATATCATGCTAAATAAAATTATTAGGTTCTTTTTAGAGAACAAATTGGTAACCTTCTTGATCCTAGTGGTCTTGATTGGCTGGGGTATCGCTACCGCCCCATTCAATTGGCAATCAAACTGGTATCCCCGAACTCCGGTTCCGGTTGACGCAATACCTGATCTGGGTGAAAATCAACAAATTGTTTTCACCGAATGGATGGGTCGGTCACCTCAAGATATAGAGGACCAGATCACTTATCCTTTAACCACCGCATTATTGGGCATACCTGGTGTGCGCACCATACGCAGCAACTCGATTTTCGGTCTCTCCAGTATCTATCTTATTTTTGATGAGGATGTTGAATTTTACTGGAGCCGCAGCCGTGTATTGGAAAAACTTAGTTCGCTTCCCACTGGAACAATCCCGGCTGAAGTGCAACCCGCTTTGGGTCCGGATGCTACCGCCCTAGGGCAAATATTTTGGTACACTTTGGAAGGCCGTGGTCCACAAGGCAATCCAGCGGGTGGATGGGACCCCCAGGAACTGCGCTCAATACAAGATTTTTATGTCGGATACGCATTGTCCTCAGCCAAGGGTGTGGCTGAAGTAGCAGCAGTGGGCGGATTTGTAAAGGAATACCAAATAGATATTGACCCTGAGGCTATGAAGGGCTACAATGTCAATGTAGCCCAGATCATGAAAGCTGTTCAGCAAAGTAATCTGGATGTTGGCGCCCGTACTATAGAATTTAACCGGGCTGAATACCTAATACGTGGTTTAGGTTATATCAAAGATCTCGCTGATCTGGAGGCTTCGGTAGTAGCGGTCAATGATAATATCCCTATCCGCATTAAGGATGTGGCCAGAGTGCAGTTGGGACCGGCTGCCCGCAGAGGAGGATTGGACAAGAGCGGTGCCGAGGCCGTTGGGGCGGTAGTTGTGGCGCGCTATGGGTCTAATCCAATGGAGGTCATCAATCAGGTTAAGGAAAAAATAGCCGAAATCGCCCCTGGATTACCCAGCAAAACACTAGCTGATGGAACCATCTCCAAGGTCACTATAATTCCTTTTTACGACCGCACCGGGCTTATCAAAGAAACTCTCGGAACATTAGAAGAGGCACTCACTTTGGAGATCCTGATCAGCATAATTGTAGTTATTGTCCTAGTACTGAATTTAAGGGCATCGATTCTCATATCCAGCTTATTACCTATCGGGGTGCTTATGACCTTTATTGTCATGCGATATTTTGGCGTCGATGCGAACGTGGTAGCACTTTCCGGTATTGCCATCGCAATTGGCGTAATGGTGGATATTGGAGTAGTTTTTACGGAAAATATCGTTCGGCATCTGGAAATGCCCAAAAACTTCAAAGCGAGTGCCAAAGATAAGATGGAGATCATTTACCGGTCCACCACGGAAGTAGCTTCGGCTGTGGTAACAGCCCTTGCAACTACAGTAATAAGCTTTTTACCTGTGTTTGCCATGGAAGCGGCGGA
>JAOTYN010000052.1 GCA_029861825.1 Cyclobacteriaceae bacterium | reverse complement strand
GGTTCACCTTATATCAATTTACTATATTGGTTACCCCCAATTACCACGGATGATCCTTAATAGCAATGGATAATAACTCTGAACAGGTCCATTACCATTCTTATTTGCAATTAGATCAAATTCTAAGCGCACAAAAACCTCGCAGCGAAGAGCTCCTTATTAAGCCGGCTCATGATGAGACGCTGTTTATCATCATTCACCAGGTTTATGAATTGTGGTTCAAGCAGATCATCCATGAGCTTAAGGCCATAATGGCCATGTTCACAGAAGGCAATATCGACGAGCGCAACATAGGCATAGCTGTGGCTCATCTGGATCGAATTATCGAAATCCAAAAATTACTGATACAACAGGTAAGAGTATTGGAAACGATGAGTTCATTGGACTTTCTGGAATTCCGAAATTTGCTGTTTCCTGCTTCCGGATTTCAAAGTTTTCAGTTCAGATTGGTGGAAGTGCTGTTGGGTTTAAAAGAAAGCGACCGGATCACATATGGCAAGACCCATTATCAGGATTTTTTTACGGATGAACAGAAACGCGAACTGAATGACATCGAAGAAGGAGGGTCTCTGTTTGAATGCGTAGCACAATGGCTTGACCGCACGCCCTTCCTAAACTTGAAGGGATTCAATTTCCTGGAACAATACCGGCATGCTGTACATGAAATGTTCAACGAGCAGCGTGAAACCATCGTCAAGGATCCCTTAATGCCCTACCAGGAAAAGGAACAGCGTTTGGATATGATCCTGGGCAGCGAGTCATTTTTTTATCAGCTTTTAGATGAACAGGAATACCAAAAGTTGCTGGACGATGGGGTTATGAAATTAAGCTATAATGCAGTGATGGCTTCCTTACTTATCAATCTTTATCAGGACGAACCCATACTGCATATGCCTTACAATTTGTTGGATCGCCTCCTGCAGATCGATGAACTTTTCACCACCTGGCGTTACCGACATGCACAAATGACTAAAGGGATGCTGGGTAAGAAACCCGGTACTGGAGGTTCAAGCGGACATGATTACTTGCGATCAACCGCCGATCACCATCATGTCTTTAAAGATTTTCACAATATTACAACGCTGTTGATCCCGCGTTCGGCACTTCCCGAGCTTCCAAAATCGATCCGAAAGGAACTGGGGTACTATTACACGCAAAAGCATTAAAGAGAGGCGTTTGGCCTAATTTCCCAGGCGATGCTTGCGATAACCTCGAATTAGTAATGGTATCCATCCCAACAGCGGGATGTAAAAGGCTATGGTAAAAGGATTTTTGAACAAATACTTAAGCCCTGACCAGAAATTGATCTTCATTTCAAATGGCCGTCCCTGTGACTTAACATATCGACGGTGGTGCTCGTGGAACAATATAGGCCAGCCTGGAGGGGCGTAATAATTAAGAGTAAGAATGTTCTTAAGACTGTTGGCAATGATTTTCCCGCTGGAGAATCGCTTTTTACCGAAACGGGCTACCGCATCATCCAGTTCCTGCTGCATTTGATCTTTGATGCGATCGCGGACTTCCATAATATCCTCTTCGCTCAACTGGTCGTACGGTTTATCCACCCATTCGTAAGGACGGATCCTTTTCCCCATTACATAGGTCAATTGTGCCGGCAAAGCAAAATAAAATAGCCAGGGAAAAATCAATAGCAGAATTGTATGAAATCCTACAGGGATATAAGGAATACCCACCTTCTGTACTAAACGGTTGAGTTTTGGAAGGGAATAGACATACGGGTTAATGAACTCCCCGTTCACCGTGGCATAGGGGATAATATCGGTTTGATATTTTAAGGCCATTCTGACAAATGAAGTAGCAAATCGCTGTAATTGATAGCGGCGGTTAAAGCCTTTACCAATTCCAGCAACTCCTTCCGGATAGATCATAATATTGGCTTCCCGGTAGTACAGCATGGTTTCAAAATTCTTAAAGGTGGCGTCCACTGCGCCGTTGCGCTTCCAGAAATCCTTGATGAGATAGGGGTTCATCAGATTGGATTGTGACAGCATAGGAGCGGAGAGTGGACGCACTGCGTGATGGAAGGAGAAATTCTGCCTCATGAACATCATTCCACTGAATACCATGGCATCCCAGGGAAACGCCATCCCCGAATGGTTACTGACATAAATTAAGGGCCGTTCTGGGTTGTTTCGTTCCGGCAGTGATTCAAAACCAATGAACTGGCATTTGAAGTAACGCTCATTGATAGGTGCTACCACGTTTTTTACCAGACTCTGCGCGTACTGAGGATCAAAATATTCTTCAAATATCTTCTGATTCTCAGCAATTTCCTCCGCTGTAATTGCCCTTCTGGAGGTAGTTGGTGGGGAAGTGAATTGCGTCATGATAAAAAACCGGGCCTTGGTTAATCCGGCATTAAGTATACTTTATTCAGAACAGAATAAAAATTCTCCTCAAAAGAATTGTTTTTTTAAGAAAACTGGTATATACTTGCGGCCTAAATGTTATGCATGCATAACATTTGTTAGAGCCCGGAAGGCCTGGTAAAATTACTAAATAAAAAAGATCATTTAAATATAGATAGATTTAATCATGGAAGATTTATTTAAGAAGTTCGTATACACCGGCGTAGGCTTGGTGTCGTTGACTGCTGAAAAACTGCAGAAAAGCATTGATACACTGGTAGAAGAAGAAAAGATCAGCGAAAAAGAAGGTAAAAAGATCGTAAATGACTTCTTCAAAAAGACAGAATCCAAAAAGAAGGATTTTGAGAAGCAGCTACAGAAAATTACTGAAGAGGTAGTAAAGAAATTCGATTTCTCGAAAGCAAAGGAAATCTTGGAACTAAACAAGAGGGTAAGAGTGCTGGAGAATAAGGTTTCCAAAATGACCAATACTGCCAAAACCACACGCAAACCTACCCCTAAGAAAACCACTGTACGGAAAGCCACTGCCAAAAAGTAGCTCATTCCAGCACCCAGTATTTATTGAAATAGCAGTGGCCAAAATGGGGCGCTGCTATTTCTATTTTCACCCTTAGGGTAAATAATGAGCAATAATTTCTATTTTTGGGTGGAATTTACAGGGTATGATATTCAACCAAACCATAAAAAACATCAATCGTATTCGATCCGTAATTCAAGTCCTGCTGAAATACGGATTTGAGGACGTGGTGGTTAATACCCCGTTAAAAAATTTAATTCCCCAAAACAAAAAAATAAACTGGGCACGTCAGGACAAATCCATTTTTGAGTATAGCCGCTGGGAACGGGTTAGAATGGTTACTGAAGAATTGGGGGCTACCTTTATAAAACTGGCTCAGGTATTAAGTAATAGACCGGACATCCTGCCATCGGAGCTCATAGATGAACTGGAAAAATTACAAGACGAAGCCGCCCCCTTTTCCCCAGAACAAGCGCGCGCTATCATAGAAGAGGAAACGGGGCAATCTGTGGACGAGTTGTTCTCGTATTTCGAAGATCGCCCTATGGGCTCCGCTTCAATAGGCCAGGTGCATCGAGCCCGGTTGCAAGATGGCAAAGACGTGGTGGTTAAGGTCAGAAGACCCAAGGTGAAGCAACTGGTTCGCACCGACCTTGAATTGCTTAAAGAATTTATTCGGCTCACGGAGAACTATCTAAAACGCCAGGGGATCTTAAATCCCATGGACATCGTGGAGACCTTCGAAGCCACCATTAAGAAGGAACTTGACTATGGTATAGAAGCTCGTAACCTGCAGCAGTTTCGGAATTTTTATGCTAAAGAAACCCGCTTTTCGGTGCCAATAGCCTTTAAGGAACTCTCCACGGAAAAAGTGTTGGTCATGGAACTGGTCCACGGCTGCAAGATCACCGATACCCAACAAATGGAAGCCTGGGGGCTGGACCCCCGCAAGATTGCAGAAACGGGCATGGATATTTACCTCAAACAAATCTTTGAGTTTGGATATTTCCACGCCGACCCCCACCCTGGAAATATCCTCGTGCAAAAGGACGGCAGCATTTGCCTTATTGACTTTGGGATGGTGGGAAAACTTTTAAAGCGGGACAAACTGGCCTTTGCCGGTATCATTGTGTCTATGGCCAATAAAGATCCCCGGTCCATGGCTTTAAATTTTCGCAGACTGGCTATCGACAGCGATATAGAAGACATGAGAAACTTTGAGTACCGGCTAAGTGAACTTATTGAGGAGTTCGCCAGCCTGGAACTGGAAGAGATCAACATGTCGGCGTTGACGATAGGTTTGCAACGGATCATTTACGATTATAAACTCAAAATACCCGGTAGCGTTTTTCTGATCCTAAGAGCCCTGGTGATACTTGAAGGAATCGGTGAAAGAATACACCCCGAATTCCAGACTTTTGAGTTTTTTAAGCCCTACGGACGCAAGATCATGATGGAACAGTTTTCCATCAAAGACATCACTTCCGATATACTATTCACTGGTTCGCAATTCCTCTCGTTTTTGAACAAGTTCCCCGGAGAGTTTAAATACATATTGAAAAAGGTACGCAAGGGCGAACTCCACTTCAATGTCCATTACCATGGATTTGAGCCATTAACCAAAAAGATCAACAGCGTAGCCAATCGACTGGTATTGACTTTACTGATCTGTACTTTGGTCATGGCTTCAACCTTGGTGTTGATCAACCATGTGGGACATTCCTGGTATGGCGCTCCGGTTCTTACCTGGATAGGATATACCCTGGCGGGTTTCTTATCGCTGTTGTTACTACTTTCAGTGCTGCGGAACCGACGCTGATCGCCACTATGCTCTACGCTATTCCTTTCATATCTGCAGCCATAGGATGGATAACCAATTACGTTGCCATTAAGATGCTCTTCTATCCGCGAGAGCCCCGGAAGCTGGGATTTCTTACATTTCAAGGGATATTTCCCAAACGCAAAGTGGCACTGGCCCAGCGACTGGCCAAATTAGTGGCCGATGAATTATTGTCGACTGATCAATTAAAGGACGAGATTGATCATCAGGCAACCCACGGAGAAATTAAAGAGGCCATCGAAAGTGAGGTAGAAAGCTACCTGCGAGCGAAAGTCTCCGGCCTCAATCCCCTAATTTCCAGTTTTATAAACGAAAGTCGTTTGCAGCAACTAAAAAAAGTGATCTGCGGGGAGGTCGAGAAAATGATCCCCAGGATTACCTATCAGTTTTTTAAGCGCTTGGATACTGTCAACATTGAACGATTGGTGTTTGAAAAAGTCTCTACTTTTACCAGCGAGAAACTAGAGAATATGATGATGTCGGTAATCCAGAAGGAGCTGAAGTTTATCGAATTGGCAGGGGCTATTTTAGGATTTCTAATTGGCTTGATGCAGGTATTCATGCTGATCTATTTCGAGGGCTATCCTTAAACAATAAATCCCCGCGACCACGGTTCCTGACGGCTTTGCTGTTGCTTACTTTTTTCCTATATTGAAAGGCACTAGTCCTTTTTAATTACAAGCAAAACTCCCAAACATCATGATTGTTCCCAGTCTTCTTCTTAAGCAATTATATACCTTTGGCAGCCTTGAAAACAGCCCTGATGGGGTGAAGTTCTCCCTAAAGAACAGACTCCAGGATGCCAGCCTCACAGAGATTATCCACGTAAAACTGGATGATACCATTATTCCCAGCGAGCAGATCTCATTGGATTTTGGGAATGGCCACCAGGTTAGTCCCTCCAGCGTTAGTCAGGACAATCCCGTGGAATTTCCTCTGAGGAAATCTTTTGATCTGATCGTTAAGATGGACCCCCTGGATCTGGGCAAACACAAAATTGAGGTGAAATTTAGAGCCAAACCGTTTGGGAAGCTGACCTTGAAGGTGGAAGGGGCCATTGCCGAAGCTAAACCTGCCGCTATCAAGATTCCCCGAGACGATGAAGACGATTACGGCGACCGTGCTATAAAGGTGCGCCAAAAATTTGTAGAGGACTACAGCGGTGCGGATCTGAAGCATATTAAAAACTTTTCATTCGATCCTCATATTTTACAAGGCAACATTGAACACTTCACGGGAGTGGCGCAAATACCTTTGGGGTTTGCCGGTCCCTTAAAAGTGAACGGCGAACACGCGCAGGGTGAATTTATCATTCCCATGGCCACCACCGAAGGAACACTAGTGGCCAGCTATAATCGAGGGATCAAGGTTCTGAATGCTTGTGGGGGCGCGAAGTGCACCATAGTAGCCGATGCCATGCAAAGAGCTCCTGTTTTTGTATTTGAGGATGCCCGTGGAGCCCGCGATTTTGCAAAATGGGTGCGGGATAATTTCGAAGAAATTGCCTCTCATGCCGAAGCCACCACCAGCGTGGGCAAACTGCTATATATCGACGACTATCAAGCTAACAAATTTGCCTATTTAAGATTCAATTACTCCACCGGTGACGCTGCTGGTCAAAATATGGTAGGCCGGGCCACCTTTGCGGCCTGTAGCTGGGTGTTGGATCACTATCACGATAATAAGATCATACACTTTTATTTGGAGTCCAATCTGGCCACTGACAAAAAGGCCAGTCAGGTAAATATTATGCACACCAGAGGTAAGCGGGTTACTGCCGAGGCCGTATTGAAAAGAGAAGTGCTGATCCAATATATGAGGGTGGAGCCTGAAAGTTTAGCTTACCACAGCCAGGTTGCTAACGTGGGAGCAATCCTTTCCGGGGCCAACAACAATGGGGCTCATTCCGCCAATGCCATAACAGCCATTTTCATTGCCACTGGACAGGACGTGGCTAATGTTTCAGAATCGTCGGCGGGGATCATGTATACGGAACTAACACCTGAAAAAGACCTCTATATTTCCATTACCATTCCTTCGCTGATCGTTGCTACTTATGGCGGCGGTGTGGGTCTGGCCACTCAAAAAGAATGTCTGGACGCATTGGGTTGTTTCGGACAGGGCAAAGTCAAAAAGTTTGCAGAAATTGTGGCTGGAACTGTACTGGCCGGAGAAATTTCACTGGCATCTGCCATTTCCAGTTCCGACTGGGTATCCAGCCATGAACAGTATGGCCGCAACCGCTAATCATGAAAATATTGAAGATACTCCTGGCCTTAATAGTGTTGATCTTAGTGGCAGGAGCTGCTGGGGGATACTGGTTTCTGAATTCCAGTAAACCGCAATACCAAGGAGAGTTAATCTTAGAGGGCCTCAACCAAGACGTTGAGGTCTTTTATGATGAATGGGGTATCCCCCATATTTATGCTCAAAATGAACAGGATGTATACTTTGCACTGGGATACGTTCATGCTCAGGATCGCTTGTTTCAAATGGAAATGCTGCGCAGAGTGGGTGGCGGCAGGTTAGCGGAGATCTTTGGACCTGACCTCGCCGACACTGATCAATTTATGAGGACCATCGGCATCAACGAGATGGCAAAATCATCCGCAGAGACTTACTTGTCAGCCGATACCTTGCCCGTTCAGCAAGGAGCACTGGCTTATTTAGCGGGAGTCAACCGTTTTATGAAGGACGGCCCCACTCCTCCTGAGTTTTCCATTTTGGATATCCCCAAGGAGGAGTTCACCACGGTAGATCTTTATCGGATCGTGGGTTATATGGGTTTTACATTCAATACAGCCATCAGGACAGACCCCTTAATGACCAAAATTGCTCAGGAATGGGGATCTGCGTATTTGAATGATCTGGTATTAAATACCACCCGTGACAATACTACCATACCCACCTTTGGGCAAGATGACTCCATCGCCAGCAATATTGCCAGTATTGCAGTACGGGCGCTGCAACAGTTACCCATACCCATATGGACGGGGAGCAACTCCTGGGTGGTAGGGCCCGAAAAGACAAAATCGGGGTATCCCATATTGGCAAATGATACGCACATTGGGTTTCAGCAGCCTGCCGTGTGGTACGAAGCGCACCTTAATTATCCGGGGTTCAACTTTTACGGCAATCATCTGGCTGGTTTTCCCTTTGCCCTGGTTGGTCACAACGATTTCTGCGCCTGGGGCCTCACCATTTTTCCCAATGATGATATGGACTTCTATCGGGAAAAGGTCCACCCGGAAAATCCTCAGCAGGTTTGGAACAGTGATCATTGGGAGCCACTGGAAAGCCGTCAGGAAATTATCAAGATCAAGGGAGCGCCCGACCGTGAGCTTAAGGTAAGGTCGTCACGACATGGACCTATCATTAATGATGTGATGGCCAGGGTCGATTCGCTGGAAGAAGCTCCTGTGAGTTTCTTTTGGACCTACCTAAAGTTCCCTAACAAAGCGTTACACATGGCTTTTGAAATGGAGCATAGTCAAAGTATGGATCAATTCAGAAATGCCGTTTCCTTACTGGAAGCTCCGGGCCTCAACGTTACCTACGCCGACAGAGAAGGTAATATTGCCTGGTGGGCAGCAGCCAGACTGATAAATAGGCCTGCTCATGTGGAGTCTAAGATGATACTGGATGGCGCTTCAGGAAAAGACGATCCTTTGGGTTGGCATGATTTTGAAGAAAATCCCCGATCCGAAAACCCGGAGATGGGATTCGTGTACTCTGCCAATAACCAACCGGACAGCGCCTATGGAAAATTTTACCCTGGATACTATTATCCAGGAGCTCGTGGGAGGCGCATCATAGATATGCTATCCGCTCGAAATGACTGGGATCTCCCCAGTCTTCAAAACATGATCCTGGACGATGAGAGCCCTGTTTATCCGAAATTGGTGAACAAGCTGCTGCCATTGCTGGAAGGAGAGCTTACACCCCTGGAACAGGAAGCTCATGACCAGTTGGCGCAATGGTCGGGTGGACATGGACTTGAGGATATTGGCCCTACCCTTTATTACCGGGTAATATACCAATTGCAGAAGAACATCTTTGAAGATGAACTTGGCGAAGAAGACTTTCAAACCTATATCACCACCTTGATTGCCCGCCGAACTTTGGAGCATATGGTGGAGAATCAAGCTTCCCCATGGTGGGACAATATATCAACGGAAGCTCAGGAAAACCGCTCACATATTGTCAATAAAAGCTTTCGTGAAGCCATAAATTTACTGTCGGAACACTTGGGAAGCCAAGTTGAAAACTGGCAATGGCAGCAAGTGCATTTGCTACAACATGAGCATCCCATTGGTCGTAAAGAACCTTTTAACCATCTTTTTAATGTTGGGCCTTTTGCGGTGTCTGGGGGTGACGAGGTTATCAACAAAATGGACTTTAACAAAGGCAACCTGGAGTATGCAGTGCGTTCAGGACCGGCAATGCGCATACTCATCGATTTAGCGAATATTGAAAACTCAATAAGCGTTTTGCCCACCGGGCAATCCGGACATCCTATGAGTCCACATTACCAGGATCAAGCACCTTTGTATAATAGTGGGCGGTTCCGCGATCAATTGTCCAATGCAAGGGAGATCAAAGAGTCTGGTCTTCGAAAACTATTACTGAAAGCTAACTAAATTCCGCAAGTTGCTGTTTAAACAGAAAGATCTGAAAGGCATCAAATCCGGGGAAGTATCCCTGGCCTTCCGAAGTTGGAAAACAGCTAGAGTAAAGAAAAGCAGCTTGATCAAATCGGCCGTAGGATTGATAAGGATCGTGGATATATATAAGGTAAAGCGATCTGCGATCAGTCACAGGGAAAGCCGGCAAGCTGGATTTGATGACCTGGAGCAACTTTTGTCCTCTCTAAACTCAGATAACCAAGAGGTTTTTAAAGTGTCATTACAATTTCATTCCGAAGATCCCCGTATCGCCTTGCGGAATAAGACCACGCTGTCCCATGACGAATTCAAATTGCTACTGACTAAACTTAAAAAGATGGATAGTGGAAAATTTGGGTCTTGGACTATGGAAGTAATGCAAGCCATAAAGCAAAACCCAGGCTTGTCTTCCACCGAACTGGCCACTATAGTCTCCAGGGAAAAGCATTGGCTAAAAATCCATATCCGGAAATTGAAGAATCTGGGATTGACTATTAGTGAATCCGTTGGATATCGATTATCGCCTTTAGGTGAATACTATTTGATGCAAAGACGGCGAAAAACTGACCTTTAATAGGGAGTACTACTATAGAAGACATGGCAGAAAAATTGCTATCATATTACAGTACAAAGAAGTCTTCCATCCTAGCTGGAATAATTGTATTTTTCCAATCAAAACTAGCGGATGAAATAGTGTAGTGGACTTACCTTATTCTCGCCGGCTTATGAAACTGAAATATTTACAATGGATATTTCTTCTCACCCTGAACGCCAATCTGCTTTGGGCACAAACCGGACCAGGCGGGGTAGGCTCCTCAACCTCCAATCGTTTTTGGTATGCGGCAGATGATTTAAGTCCCAACCTGTCCGATGGGAATAGTGTTGCTGATTGGTACAATAAAGGAGGTTATGGGAATAGTGCCAATCAGGGAGCAGCAGCTAATCAACCTACTTTTGGTGATAATGCGGGAGCACAGATGAATGGTTTACCAGTGTTACAGTTCGATGGAACCGGTGATCGTTTACTTATAGAAAGTAATACAGACCTGGACGCTGGTGGCGCCTTAGCTACCCGTAGTTTTGTAGTGGTGTTTAGGACCAGTGCAGATATTACCAGTCGCCAGGTGATTTACGAAGAAGGTGGAGGCACGCGGGGACTTGATATTTATATTTTCAATGGTTTGTTATATGTGGCTGGATGGAATTTAGCGAGTGATGGCCCCGGTGCTCCCTGGGGATTTAGTTTTACCAATACTGCAATTGCCACCAATACCGACTACATCGTAAGCTTTATAAAGAATGGCAATACCACCACCACAGGCACCATCAATGGTTATTTAAATGGGCAAAATTTTGGTACCATTGCCAATGTAGGTCAACTCTATAACCATAATCCCGGCGTCATCGGCGGTATGGACAATGGAGGCTATTTCGAAACCGGTTCCGCAGGTGGCAATGGTAACTATTTCTCCGGGGATATTTCAGAATTCATTCATTATAACCTGGCATTGAATAACGCGCAACGAATTCTGGTTGAGAATTATCTGGCAGCTAAATACGGGATCACCTTGACTGTGAGTGATGTCTATACCATGGACAATGCCGCCAACGGAGATTACGACTTTGAAGTTGCCGGCATAGGTCAGGCCTTCGATGCCACCAATAGTACTAATGGTCAAGGCAGCAGTTTTATACGAATAGACAATCCTGGTGCCTTGGTTAATAATGAATTTCTCATCTGGGGACATGACGATGGGACTTTAAATCAGACCTCGTCAACGGTTCCTGCTAGTGTGGATTACCGCTTGGAACGTATTTGGAGGGTCTCCGAAAACAGTGATGTGGGGACAGTCGATATTGACTTTGACCTTACCAAAACCAACTTGATCACTGTGGGAATAGATCTGGCGGATTATACGTTGCTGGTGGACGGTACGGATGCGGATTTCAGTGATGTAACGCCAATCAGTGCAACCGCCCTTACGGGAAATATTCTCACCTTTAATGGCGTGGACTTTGCTGATGGTGATCGATTTACTTTAGGAATTAACAACTCCAGTACTTGTACAGATGGACTGGGTGGAGTGGGGCTGCCGGCTGACTATCGGTTTCGATTTGAAGCTAATACTTTGAGTGCAAGCTTATCCGATGGTGATGCTGTAAATACCTGGACCAATACCGGTGGTAATTCTTTAGATGCCACTTCTCCAGGCGCTAGTGATCCCATCTTTCGTAATAATGCCACGGACAATATGAATGGTTTTCCGGTCATTGATTTTAATGGTGTTGACCAATGGTTTACCATAACTGACAATTCCGATCTAAATACAGGAGCAGTACAAAGTCAAAGATCATTTGTGATGGTCATTCGCACCAGTGCTGATATCACCTCTCGCCAAGTACTGTATGAAGAGGGAGGTACCGCGCGCGGCCTAAATATTTATATTTTTAATGGTGACCTGTATTGGGGGGCCTGGAATATCGTCAGGGACGGACCGGGTTCCTTATGGAATTTTAGTAGTGTTAATACAGCCATTGCAACCGATTCGGAATACATCATTAGCTTCATCAAGCGGGGTAATGACGCCATCAGCGGTTTCGTAGATGCCTATCTTAATGGACAGCTGGTGGGTTCTGTAGATTTAGTAGGCTTTCTTTATTCCCATGGGGGCGATATAGGAATAGGTGCTATGGACAATGATGCGTTTTTCGAATCTGGAGGATCCAGTGGTGATGACCATAGATTCCAGGGACAAATTGCTGATTTTGTGCACTACAAGTACGCTCTGAATAATGCGCAAAGGGCCATTATTGAAAATGCCCTGTCCGCCCAATATGACATTGGGTTGTCAGCATCCGATTTCTATACTATGGATAACGCTGCCAACGGGGACTACGATTATGAGGTTGCCGGTATTGGGCAACACAGCGACGGCACCCAGCACCTTAACGCCAGAGGAACTGATATCGTAAAAGTCAACAGCCCTGATAATCTTAGCAACAACGAATATTTGATTTGGGGAAATAACAATCAGCCTTTAAGTGGATTCGACGACGTGGATGTGGACGGAACAGTGATTGAAATTAGGCTGGCCCGGGTTTGGCGGGCCGGAGAAGTAGGCAACGTAGGTCTGGTGGATGTAGTGGTGGATCTTAGCAGTTTTACTCCCATAAATGCAGCCGACATCCGCTTGATGATAGATCGCGATGGAGACGGGTTTGCCGATAACGACATCACACCTCAGTCAGGGATTGCCAGTGGATCTTCCATTATTTTTTCGGCGGTCGAATTACAAGATGGTGATTTTTTCACCATCGGTTCAGTAGATCAGACCACTTCTCCCCTACCCATTGAACTGCTTAGTTTTGAGGTTAAGGCACTTGAAGATGTGGTAGAAATCATGTGGGCTACTGCCAGTGAAGAAAATAATGACTTCTTTACTATTGAGCGCTCAGCAGATGCCCAGGAGTTTATCGCGGTTTTGACTGTTCCAGGGGCCGGCAATAGTGATGTTGTACTGAACTACAGGATTTTAGATGAGAATCCTCTCTTTGGCCGCTCATTCTATCGCTTAAAACAGACGGATTTTGACGGTTCCTTCAGCTATTCGGAAATTGAATCCGTTTGGGTTTATCCTCAACAACCTATTACCACGTATCCTAATCCGGTAGTTGACAAGCTCAGTATTCGGGTTTCAGGCCTGGAACAAGACCTGACTGCCCGTCTGTCTGATATTCAAGGTCATGAGGTGATGGTATTTACCATTCCTCAATCTGACATTGTACGTGAGATTCAGGTGAATCTAGGTCAGCGACCTGCAGGTCTATACCTATTGCGCTTCGATGAAAGACCTCTTTTTATTAGCAAGATCCTGGTGTGGTAACCGTGGAACTCCCTTTCAATTATTCCTGCCTTTATGGTCGTTTTCGCCCAGTTATCTGTCCATATTAGTACAATTTTAAATTTTTTAGAGCATGTTTTTGCACCTTAAATAGTTGATTTGTAATTTCTTAATTTTCCAGGCATTTAATTTGTTGATCTGGTTGTGGTGCTATGGAATAATTCATCAATTATTACGTTTACCATTGAGTAGTGTTAAGCATAGTGTTAAGCAAGTTCTATGAAATCTGTTAAGGAATTCTTTTGGTTCTGTTCGGGGGCCAGCCCTGAATTGTTGAATCGTTGTCCCACTGAAAATAGCAAGTATACAGGAATAGGAGCTACCATCTTATTCACGGGGATATTCGCGGCATTGTCCGGCGGATATGCTTTATATACGGTCTTCGACACTTATGTGCCGGCTATTCTATTTGGCATCATATGGGGTGCTATGATCTTCAACCTGGACCGTTATATCGTTTCCAGTATGAAGAAAGAGGGCAATT
>JAOTYN010000051.1 GCA_029861825.1 Cyclobacteriaceae bacterium | reverse complement strand
TGCTGCAAGTACAGTGCCCTGCCCTGTGCCTGATACTGTTTAAGTTTTATAGCTTGGCTGTCCTGACAACCCACAACTGTCATTAACACCAAACCTGCTAGGGCCATGCCGTTTCTAATCAGTTTTTGACTCATGGAGCAGGGTGGCCATATCTACCATTAATTTATCGACTTCTTCCGGTTTGGTGCCGTCATATATTCCCCGAATATGACGTTCTCCATCGACCAATAGAAAAGCACCGCTGTGAATAAAGCCACCGGGAGCGGCTTCATCTTCTCCAGCAGTAACCATGTAATCCGATTGCCCGACGCGAAAGATCTCTTCTTTGCTACCGGTGACAAAATGCCACATGGCACTATTATCAATACCCAATCGTTGAGAATAATCTTTCAGAACTGCTACCGTGTCGTGGGTGGGATCAATGGAATGAGACAATATGGCCACTTGAGGATTGTCCTGAAACTTTTTGTACACACGCAGCATTTGTGTTTTCATAGTAGGGCAAATGGTGGGACATGAGGTAAAAAAGAAGTCCGCCACATATATTTTGTCATCAAAGGTTTCCGGAGTTACCTCCAGACTGTCCTGGTTAACAAAGGCGTAACTTCCTATAGTATGGTAGAGCGTATCTCCTTCAAGACTGACCGTCCGTCGACCCAGAATTGGTAATGTTTCATTTGACTCTGTTCTACAAGCGGTGATCAACACCATAGTACCTACAATTGCGAAGAGAAAATTTCTGATCATTTAACCTCGGATTTTTTTTACCAATCTTACTGTCCACATTAAAAGCACTGCAAATATAACCAATCCCAATAAGCCATAGGTCATGTCCAAAGCGCTTTTTAATACCACCAGAAACACGATACTTACTAAGAGTACTGTAGGTACCTCATTCCATAAACGCAGCTGAATGGAAGTCATGGGATATTGAACATTTTGAAGTTTTCTAAACAGGTGATGACAATAAAGGTGATACAGGTATAGTATTGAAACCAGTGCCAGCTTGATCCATAGCCAGCGGGGCCAGCCAGGATATTGATGTAACATGCTTAACCCCAAGATCAAAGTAAGCACTGCAGAGGGCCAGGTTATGGCATACCAAAGCAACTTGGTAATCCTCTGGTATTCACGGGTCAGTATAGTGGCTTCAGGTTCCCCTTTGGATCGACTTTCGGTTTGATATATAAAGAGCCTGACGGTGTAGAATAGTCCCGCAAACCAGGTGACTACAAATATTATATGCAGTGCTTTTAGGTATAAAAATGGCATCTTATGGAAATTGGGACTAAATTAAATTGCCTCAAAAATACCATTTGAGGCCTAAGTAAGCTACAATTACCAGAATATTAGCGGAAAAAGCCGCTTAAGAGAACAAATTTGCATCACAAATTTGTTAGCATGTTGGAACAATTAATTTTGATATTCTTAATTGTAAACCCATGACACCTGATACTCACTCACTCTGGTTCTTTGAAAATGTGGATCTCTATGAGATGCTATGCCCCCACAAACTGGAAGACCACAAAGACGATCATAAGTATTATCATTACAATAAAGGGCAGTTTATTTATTTCGAAAAAGAACCAGCCGATCAGATCTACATGATCGCCAAGGGCCGGGTAAAGATTGGCAGCTACTCCCAACAAGGAAAAGAAATTACCAAGACCATTCTTTCAAAGGGTGAGGTTTTTGGGGAGATGGCCTTGACAGGAGAAGAATATCGGGAGGACTTTGCCCAGGCAATGACGGAGGATACCACGGTTTGCCCCATGAATATAGACTTGATGCAGCAGTTGATGCTCAATAACAAGAGCTTGAGCTTAAAGATATTCCGTTTGATAGGATTCCGCTTTAAGAAACTGGAGCGCAGGCTGGAGTCGTTGGTTTTCAAGGATGCCCGAACCCGGGTGATTGACTTTATCCGAGAATTGGCAGTGGAGCGGGGACAAAAGGTGGGATTTGAAACCATGGTTAAAAATCAATTGACTCACCAGGATATCGCCAACCTGACAGGAACCTCCAGGCAAACGGTGACCACCATATTAAATGACCTTAGGGATCAGAATTTAATCAACTTTGATCGACGTAAAATCTTGATCCGGGACATGGACAAACTTTATTAAGACAACAGAGCCTTTAAGGCCTGAGGGAGATCTTGTTCTCGGTCGACATCGTTTAGTACCGCAAGTTGTTTGTAACATAGACCATACCGCTTCAGATCTTCGGTGGTCTCTTCCAGTACCTTGGAACTACTCCACGTTTTATTTTGAAAAAGAATAGGGTGCAACTCGTTCATACCCAGCAGATAGTAGCCTCCGTCGTAAGTAGGACCCAATACAACTTGTTGTTCATTTAGTGAGTCAAATGCCCGCATCACTAATTCGGCAGTTAATTCCCAGCAATCACTTCCTACAATGCAAACTCGACCATAGCCCTGTTCAAACCCCCACTGAAAGGCCTCCAGCATTTTATCCCCCAGATCACCTCCGCATTGCTTTTTATGTATGTAGGGATCACCCCACAATTCCGTGGGCCATGGTGATTCACTGTAGAAAAGCGCTTTATCGACCGGCAGGTCTTTAGTGATCTGCCTTGTGTGATCCAGTAGTTGTTGGTAGATCAACAGTGCTGCCTGAGGTCCTACAGTAGCGGCCAGTCGGCTCTTCACATTTCCCAACCTGGGATTCTTCGCAAAAATTATTAGAAGCTGATCAATCATAGACCTTTATGCCCTTTTCCAACCACCGGCTCCAGTTCTTGTTGTAGGTATGAACACTATCGGTAGGTTGCCCTTGTGGGTCTATTACTTGATGCCCCTGGTTCTTC
Organism: Cyclobacteriaceae bacterium; assembly: GCA_029861825.1. Classification (GTDB taxonomy): domain Bacteria; phylum Bacteroidota; class Bacteroidia; order Cytophagales; family Cyclobacteriaceae; genus JAJCYK01. Next base: position 11,029 of record JAOTYN010000051.1, on the reverse strand, counting down.
CATTCAAAAATACCTCCATACAGATTATAGACTTCCTTAAATCCCAGTTCCTGCATCTTTTCTCCAATGCGCTCGCTACGGTAGCCCACACTGCAATACACCACTACCTTCCCCTCCCGGGCCAGGTGGGTTACGTCCTGAGAGGTGAATTCCTCATAATCTATTAGCTGGGCTCCCGGTATGTGACTTACCTGGTATTCTTCTGCGCTTCTAATATCCAGCACCACCAGGTTATTTTGTCCGCTTTGCCAAGAAGAAAATTCCGCCGGGTATACTAAAGGTACCGTGTGGTGATATAGACTTTCTAACCGCTCTTCCAGGGTTTGCTGGGCGCAGGCCGGAGCACTGAACAGCAGTAAGAAGTATATAAAACTATGGAGTTGTCTCATACCACTAATTAACTGATTTATGAGGAAATAGGTTCTTGGGTAGTAATAGGGTGCGGGTTTCCCATACCAAATAGCCCAGGACCAAAGCATATTCAGCAAATGTCAGCACCAAATTTTCCTGATAGCCCTGGCTGGAATAACCTGCATAACTCACTATAACGGCGAAAGACCAAACCAGAGCAAAACGGTAATCGCTAAAAACGCTTAGGAATACTAATGGAGTAATGTACCAGGGATGGACGGTAGTGGTAAGCAAAAGATAGATGAGCAGCCCCCACATCATAGCTTGTGGCCAGGTGATCTTCTTACGAGACCACCAAGCCAATAGCATGATGGCTATGAATGTAGTCAAGGCCAGGTATTTGCCAGCGGTCTCAATGATATTCCAGCCTTTTACCGCATAACCGATCTCTCGGATCAGGTAGTATATAGAGGCGTTAAATTCAAACTTTTGAAAGTACAGCGATAAGCTGGACGACATGCCCATTATGAGATCTGGATCGAACCATGGGATGAAACATATGGCTATTGTGAGTCCGGTCAATATATAATAGGCTAGTAATCTTTTTAAGGGAAGTCGACCCCATAAAAGTGGAAGAAAAATCAAAGGGATCAGTTTGGTGCTGACTGCCAACCCCAAGCACACCGCCGACCACCACCAGGTTCCTTTTTTCCAAAACCACAGGGTTAATACCAAAAAAAAGATCATCAAGGCCTCGAAATGAAGGTTGCCGGTAAGTTCGATGATCACCAAGGGATTCCAAGCGTATACAAGGGCATTTTTGGACTTTATTTGGAAATACTCCAGCAACTTAGGCAATAATAACAAAGTGCCGATTTCCGCTGCTATCAGAAACAATCGCATGGTAATGATATTTCCCATGATGCTTTCCGGAAATAATATGGTGCTGATAACAAACACCAATTGGCTCAGTGCTGGATAGATTGTAAAATAATCCGGCGAGTTAAGCCCATCATACAATTCCGGAAACAGGGGCCCGGACAATTCTGGATGTTCGATTAGTGAATTGGGCAAGAATGCATATGGAGGGATGCCCTGGTTCCAAAGCAGGCCGTCCCAAATAAACCGGTAAAAGTCATCACTGAGCTCTGGCACAGCCCCCAGTAAGGCCACTCGAAAGATTACCGCTGCCCATAACAGTCTTTTATAATTGCTTTCACTACTGAACCGCAGCACAACTATATAGCATACCCCCAGTAGTGTGAAAAGCAAAAAAAGGTGGTAAAAATCCTCACGCGGGGTATTAAATAGTAGCAGGATATAACCAATAAGAGATACTGTAAAGATCCCTGCTAGCCAAAGGTTCCGGTCTCTAGACAGGAGACTTTTAGGCATAGGAAACGGACTTTACCGATTGGTAGAAGACCAAAGCAAACCCCAGAGCCAGCATAATGTGGAAGATGATCAATCCCAGGTCCCATAAGTAGATGCCGGCAGCGATGCCAAAGACAAAATAAAGGCATAACAGACCCTCCATTATAGTACTTAGGCTGATTTTTTTCACCAAATATATATTCTTGCGAAGTTCGTCCCGGGAATGCTGAATATTGAATTTGGGTGTACGTATAAAGGGTGACTTGAAGCCGAAAAATCCTTCTAATACGGCAATGGCATTGTGTAAAGATAATCCCATGGATACGGTGAGGAATGAGGGAAAGATCTTCCAAAAGTAGCGAGCAGCTCTTTGGGGGTGCATTTGTTTATTGGCCACCCAATAAAAGTAGGCAATGGAGAAGAAACCAATGAGAAAAACACTACCTAAATCAAACACTCGCTGAAACTCCGGATGGGCATTCTTTATAAAAAGCATGGGAATGCTCAGCACTCCTGCTACCAGCAAGCAGACAAAAACACTGCTGTTTAATAAATGGAATAAGGCATGGGTTTTACGGGTTATGCTCCATTCAGCAGTAAGTATTTTCCAGAAATTCTTTTTGGCGGTTTCCGCAGCCCCTTTGTTCCACCTGAACTGCTGGGATTTCACTGCAGGCATAAGTACCGGCAGCTCCGCGGGAGCCACTACATCTTCCAGGTAACTAAATTCCCAGCCTTTCATCTGGGCCCGGTAGCTCAGATCAAGGTCTTCGGTTAGCGTATCGGCCGACCATCCACCTGCATCGACTACGCAGGACTTGCGCCAGACACCTGCCGTTCCGTTGAAATTAATAAAGCTGCCTGCTTGACTTCGGCCGCTCTGCTCCACTGAAAAATGGGCATCCAACCCAAATGCCTGCAGACGGGTAAGCATGGAATAGTCTTTATTTAGATGCCCCCAGCGGGTTTGTACCATGCCGATTTCGGGTTTGTGGAAATGTGGTAGGGTCTTCTTTAGGAAATCGGGATGGGGCAGAAAATCTGCATCAAAAACTACTATAAACTCTCCACAGGCTTGTTCTAGACCGAATTGCAGGGCCCCGGCTTTAAAACCTGTGCGCTGTTGCCGGGTAAGGTGTTTAATGTCTATACCTTTCGCCAACCATTGCTGAACCTTGTTTGCTATCAGCTCATGAGTGTGATCGGTGGAGTCGTCCAGGACCTGTATCTCCAAGCGATCTGAAGGATAGTCAAAATTTGCGATAGCGTCGATCAAACGCTCCACTACATAAAGTTCATTGTAAATTGGGAGCTGTACGGTCACCTTGGGCGGATTCTGATCGAGAGCTGCTGTTGGTCTTTGCCGCTTGCTGCGCTGTTTCTTGCCATAGTACCAGGTTAGCTGCAGTTGACCCAGGCTGAATATGAAGATAAACAACAAGGCCACCAGGTACAAAAATACCACAATATACTCCATCATAAATACTTAAATATGGTCCAGAGAATCTTATATCCGGCCATTATGCTCCCTTTCACAGTCCCGGAAACTTTGGACTTTCCCACCCTTACCCGGTAGTTAACAGGAACTTCCGTATATCTTATTTTCTTCTTTACCGCCTTTAGCTGCATTTCAACAGTCCATCCATAGGTGGTATCCCGCATTTGCAGATCCAGAAGGCTACGGTATCTTATGGCCCTAAACGGTCCCAAATCTGTAAAATTAGCTCCGTAAAACAACTTAAGCAAAGACGTTGCCAACCAGTTGCCAAATAACTGTTGAGGTGTCATAGAACCCCTTTGTCTTTTCCCTAATGCCCGGCTACCAATTACCATGTCGACTGTATCATTTACTATGGGAGCTATCAGCTGGGGGATCTCTTGTGGGAAATCAGAATAATCGGCGTCCAAAAAAACCACAATGTCCGGCTTTTCCGGCAAACCCGCCACATAGTCCATACCTTTTAAACAGGCGAATCCATATCCTTGATTACGCTCACTAAGGACGGTAGCCCCATGCCGGCGTGCTTCTGTTTCGGTTCGGTCGGTAGAGGCATTATTTACCACGATGATCTCATTCACAATATCTGTGGGAATTTCCTTGATGACGTTTCCCACCGCATTCTCTTCATTGAAGGCAGGAATGATCACTTTAACCTTGGCATTCCCCACAAATCAAAAATTAAATCCGTTCAAACTACTAATATCTCCCACCGCTGAAATGTCCCACTCATGACCATTTAGACCACGTAATCTAAGCTTGAATTTTAAAACTGTCATTTCCAATAAGTATAGGCTCATTCAATCGCCCACTTTCAGGGGCATTTTCCAAATTTAAAACACCACGAGGACAAACTGCTGAACAAATCCCACAACCTACACATGAGGAGCGTATAATGTTCTGTCCCCGTTGGGCGTACCACCTCACATCAATGCCCATTTCACAATAAGTGGAACAATTACCACAGGAAATACATTGACCGCCGTTGGTAGTGATGCGAAAACGGGACTTGAATCTTTGTACCATACCCAAATATGCAGCCAGGGGACACCCAAAACGACACCATACACGATTTCCCATTAACGGATAGAATCCGGTGCCCACAACCCCCGCAAATCCAGCGCCTATCCAGGCCCCGTAGGTTTCTCGTACAGCATAAGTACTCAAACCAAACACCTGCCCACTACCCGTAAAATAGGTGTATAACACCCCGCCAGTCATGACAACAGCAAACACCAAAACTGCGTGGATCATCCATCTTTCAATTTTCCAGGCTTTCAGTGATTTATCAGATAATTGACGATAAGGATCTCCCAGGGTCTCGGCCAACCCGCCGCAGCCACACACCCAGGAGCAGTACCATCGTTTGCCGAAGAAATAGACCAATACCGGTACTGCCACCAGAATTAACACTATGCCCCAGACCAACATGAAGATACCCAGCGATCCGCTGTCAATTAAGGTTTGTAATTCATTATCGAAGAAAAAGTCATAGTCCAAAGGCCATATATTCTTAAAGTCGAAATAAGGCTTGTTTAAACGCAGTAAAATTTCAGGGATCAGAAAGGCAAATGCGGTTTGGAAGAACATCACTGAAGCGGTGCGGATCATCTGATATTTACTATGGCGGTATTTGATGATCATGCGAATCCCCATAACCAATATGCACAGGGTGTAAATAAACCCATAAAGAAAAAAACGCCCGGCGTCACTGCCTTTCAGTATTTGGCTTATGGGATCCACCATAATGATCCAATTGGTCATATATTCCGGGAAGTAATAGAGTAAGACGTAAAAGACTATCAGAAAAGTCCCCGTAAGAATACCCAGCCACCCCTTATTTTTCATGGCGGAAAAGAAAATGTTATTGTTTTTTATCCCGGGAGGACCGTCTAATTTCCTCTTAGGAAGGATGTACATCATAGCCCCGATGATACACAGTCCGTAGGTCAGCCCTAAGAAAAGCCAGGGGTTTCGGCTCACCGGGCCGTTGCCGGCCGCTTTGGCAAGCTGAAATTTTAAATCTTTAATACGGTACCGATCAAATCCCTTCTGATTTATGATGCCGTAAAGGCGGATGTTTTCCGCCACATTTTGCAAATCCTGAAAAAGCGCCTGTTGATTCTCATATTGTCGTTGATCCAACCAACTGCCATAATCTTGGAAACTTTTTAATTTAAAACTTGCGGCCTCAGAATCAGCGCCAATCACCTGTTCTACATTAGCCAACGAGAACATACCTCCCTGCTCCATTGCCCTATTGGCCAAGGCTTGCAACTCATCTGAGGTAAACGAATAGGTATTCAGAAGCTCCTGGTTAATTTGCTCAAACAGGCCACTAAGTTGGCTGATCAGGGTGTAACTGGTAGCAAAGTTATGATCCAGCATATCCTCACCATACTCCTGGATTAAGGCATTTTCTGTCTCTGTAGTTGAATTGCCCAGGATCTCGTCTGTAATCCGGTAGTGGGCTGTGAAGAATGACCCGATGAAAATAGCAAAGCCCGCCAGAAACATCACTAGTCCTACTGATTGAATGATTTTCATGGATTGTTCTTTAGCTGAATAGTGAGGCCAGAATTCCTTTCTTCTTAATAGGGACCGCCATATCCGGGAAAGTATGGTTAAAGCTGGTCACAATCTCGTGCTCATAACGGGAATATAACTCCGGGTCGAAATTGGCTTTGGCCAGATGCTTCATTACATAAGGTAATTCTCTTTTTTCCCTTAACCACTGGTCGAGGATCTGATGCCGAAGCCGGATCCCAAAACTATTCACACCCAACAGCGTCTTGCTTTGATCGTCAAACACAAACTTTATACATTTTTTGCCGTCGGAATGTTCCCAATAAAATTGATTTTCATTATCCCGTAACTGATTCCACACATGACCGTAAGTCTGGTATTCGATGTCGAAGAACTTTGCAGAATTGAACCAAATCCCCGGTACGTAAGCGGTTTTATGGGCGCTGATGGTCCTGGCTACGGTTTCTCCCTGCATACGCCCGGTGTACCATACTTGTTCGATAGGCCTTCTATTGGCTAACGGCACCCTGAATTCCGCACAGTCTCCCACTGCATAAATATCGGGAATATTCGTTTCCAGATATTCGTTAACCAATATGCCTCGATTGGTTTCAATAGAGGACTCTTTGACAAGATTGATATTGGGACTAACCCCAACGGTCAATCCTACGAACTGGCAAGGGATCTCTTGGTTTTCGTTGGTAACCACCGCTCGCACTCTTCCATCTTCTCCAGCCAATATCTCTTTAAGTTCCGTTTGCTTTCTGAGGTCGATATGATGCTCTTCTATATGCCGTCCAATCAGTGAAGCCTCTTCCGGGGGAAGTACAATATCCCAGAACTCCTTTTCACGGATAAGAAATGTAACTCCGATATCCCTGCTGAGCAGCATTTCTGCCATTTCTACCCCGATCAAACCGCCGCCGATGATCACCGCTTGGGTTATGTCTTTGGTGTTCTGTTCCATCAGTTCCAAATCCTGGTAGCTGTATAATCCCTGAACGCCGGGCAGATCCTGACCAGGCCAACCAAATTTATTGGACCGGGATCCGGTGGCTAACACCAGTATATCATAGGCCATGGTCCGCCCATCCTGAAAAAGCAAGGTCTTTTGACTGACTTGTATTTCCTTTACCCAATTGCGTACTAGTTTTATGTTGTTCTGCTCCCAAAACCAGTCTTCATAGGGTTTGGTGTGTTGATATTCCATATGGCCCATATAGATATACATCAGAGCAGTCCTGGAAAAAAAATGGTCAGTTTCACCGCTGATTACAGTGATTTCGTCATTCCCCAGTTTACGCAGGTGACGGGCTGCGGAAATGCCGGAAATGCCGTTGCCGATAATGGCTATTTTTCTCATAGGTGATGTCGATAAGTCGATCCTTTAACCAAATTTTTTTTCTTTTAGTTACATAAATCTCTGCCAAGTGTCAATTTGGAGACATTTAATACTGATGTTAGGCATGCTGACAGGTTTCACAGGCGTAAGTGCCTCGGCCAGCTACTACCGTTTTCTCGATGTTATTGCCGCAATTAGGACAGGTAATAGTGGTTTTACGGCCGTACTTGGTGATGTAATGCGGTGGAAGATCTTCCCGGACCGATTGCGTATCTATGGCCGTTTGTATAATGCCCTGCATGTGGCTGTAAATGGTATCAATCTGCTCATCGGCCAGGGACTGACTGGGTATGGTAGGATGGATCCGGCTTTGGAACAGGATCTCATCGGCGATCCAATTGCCCACACCGGCGGCAGTACCTTGATCGAGCAGCACAGCTTTTACGTTTTTCTTACGCTTTAGCACATTGTTTTTAAAGGAAGCCAGTTCTATTTGCATGGCGTCGCCAGCTAAGCCCTTGTCCTTAGTGTAGGTTTCGATACTTTCTATCAGGCCTATTCTACCGAACATACGCTTGCTTATATACCCCAGATGGTAATCACTTTCAAAATCGAACACCACCCGTGCGTATTTTGGTATTTCCAGAGAGTGATGATAGTACTCTAGGTACCCGGTCATACCAAAGTGCATATTTAAGGTTTTACCGCCGGAGGTGTGCACAAATAAATTTTTACCCCACCTTTGAGTAGACTCAAAGGAATGACCTTCAATCTCCTCAACAATAGAAGGGGTTTCCACGACTTTTGGGTGAAGAACATGCACTTTGCTGATCTTTTGGTTCAGTGCCGTCTCATCAAAGTATCTTCTAAATATTTCTACTTCTGGAAGCTCTGGCATATGCTATTTGTCGATGTATCGGCCCAATGCTACTATTACTTTCTCAACGGAACTACAAGCTAATGAATTCTCACCAAGTTCTAATGTCCAGTGGATAATATGCTGCTCCTCTGTCACCATCACTTTTGCCAATCCAGGTTTTTGTACAGGTTGATAACCGGCCCGAATCAGACCGCGACGGGTCCATTCCAATGCTCTTCCGCTGCCTGAAATCTGGATCTGGGGTCCACTGCCATTTTCTTGACTCTCCTGGTGATGATGGAACTTGTAATCCCCTTGATCAAAAGTGTCATTAATTTGCCCGGTAAGCACCAAGTCTTCCGGACATCCTACGGCCACGCTCCCATCACGGGTGATCAGCCACAGCTTGTCTGCGAATTGCAGACAGAGGTCTATTTCATGAGTGGCCATCAGCAGGACTTTATTGAAGTTACGGGTAGTGATACGCAACAGATTCATGACCTCCCACTTGTTCCCAACATCCAAATGAATAAGCGGCTCATCCAATAGCATCACACTTCCATCTTGTGCCAAGGCCCTGGCAATCAGCGCTTTTTGTCTTTGACCATCGCTCAATTCCTGTACCGGCCTCATGGCAAGATCCTGTAGTCCGGTGGCATTTAAGGCTTGCTCTACAGCTTCCCTATCGGCATTTTGCAACTGGCCCCTCCATCCAGTGTGAGGATACCGTCCCATAGCCACTAGTTCATTAACCCTTAGATAGCCCAGGTCCAGGTGTTCGGTCAATACCAAACTGATCAATTGAGCCTTTTCCCTGGCACTTAGTTGGAATAAAGACTGGGAATCTACTAATATTGATCCCTGCAGTGGGGGAAGCAAAGTAGCCAAAGTACGCAGTAAGGTGGACTTGCCCGATCCGTTAGGGCCCATCAGACAAACAAACTCACCACTGTTGGCTGTAAGTCCTAGCCCACTGAGCAGCGCATGGTCATAGCCAATGGTGAGGTTATCCGTTATGAGTTTGGCTGCAGTCATTTGGCAAACGATTTTCCAAGTTGCCTGTTTCTAATCAAGATCGCGATTACCGCTGGAGCCCCAACCAATGAAGTGATAGCATTTATGGGCAGAGTCTGGGGGGTTCCAGGTACCTGGGCAATGGTGTCACATAGTACCATTATAATAGCACCCAGTAACAAAGAAGCGGGCACCAACTTCCTATGATCCGATGTCTTAAACAAGATACGGGCCAAATGAGGTATGGCGATACCAATAAAGGCCAGGGGGCCGCAGAAAGCAGTGATACCACCTGCCAGCAGCGCTGTGCTTATAATGATCAGCAAACGGGTGGTGCGCAACGAGACCCCCATGCTCCGGGCGTAGGTTTCTCCCAGCAGCAAACTGTTTAATGGCTTTACCATCAACCAACTTAAAAAGCTGCCCAGAACCACAATAGCTGCCAGCCACCAAAGTTCCGCCCCGTGAACACCTCCCAGACTCCCGAAGGTCCAAATAAGATAAGATTGAATTTGTTCCGCTTGACTAAAATATTGCAGGACACTTACCAAGGCTCCGGAAAGGCTGCCCAGCATCAGGCCAATGATCAAGAGGGTCATACTATCGCCAATGTAAAATGAGGCCGTGAGGATGACCAGCAAAATGAAACCGGAGCCGGCCACTGCTGCCAACACTGTGGCACCCGAACCCCAGGCATGGGCCATCCAGGTAACACCCAGGATCTGAGTAGCCATAATCAGCAAGGCTACTCCCAAACTTGCCCCCGAACTGATCCCTAAAACGAAGGGGCCCGCTAAGGGATTCCGAAACAGGGTTTGCATGAGCAAACCACTAATGGCCAGGCCAGAGCCCGCCAGTACTGCAGTTAAGGTCTTGGGCAATCTGAACTCCCGTATGATGGTATTCCAACCGGGATTGCTGGAGGAATTTCCCAAAATAATATCGATCACCTCTGTCCAGGGAATAACTACGCTGCCCAGCCCCACATTGACCAGCATTAATAAAGTCAATAAGGGTATCAGGGCCATCCACAAGATCTTCGAATTTTTCATGGATCAAGCCTTTGAAAGAAATACAAGTGGTAATCTGGTAACAGCTGTGGATGCAAGATTTTAATGAAGTCTTGAAGCACAATGTCAGGACGTGCTCCACCAAGCTCAAGGTATTCGAAACCTCCGCTAGCACCCCTGCGGCCATGATAATTGTACACTCGGCTTTCCTGAAACGCTTGAAAATTGGCGTAACGGGGATCTGCGGCTTCAAGTTCACCAAGGGAGGTGAAACCGCCAACTCCCAACCAGAAGTCGGTATTGCTGTTTTCTTCAATTACCGCTTCGAAACTCAGTTCCAGGCTTCCCGTTTGCCGGTTTCTTCGCCATACATATTCCCCTCCAGCATCCTGGATGAATTTTGAAAAAAAGCTGTTGCCGGCAGGCGCAAACCAGCTGTCGCCGTAAAGGGATCCGCTAAAAACCCGCGGCCTGTTTTTCAAAGATCGCACGCTATCGGCAAGAGTGAGGTAGGCGTTTTCTATTATTTTAAAAATGGAATCGGCATGGTCATATTTATCCAAAAGCAGCCCGGTAAACTTGATCCATTCGGCCCTGCCTAGGGGAGATTCTTCCAGGAAATCAGCATTTATTACCGTAGGGATACCAGTTAATTGCAAGGCTTCAAGCTCTGAGTCGTCAGGACCTGACTGATAGGTCATGATCAACTGTGGACTAAGTTCGATCAGTGCCTCATAATTTAATCCATTGGCGGCACCTACTTCTTCGATCGTTCCTCGATCTATCTGTTCCCTCATCTTTGAGGATGTAATATACTGGGTTTGGGGAAATCCGCTGAGGTAATGGGAAACGCCCATCATATCCAGGGCCGGTATATGACTGGTGGAGGTAACCACCAGATTGGTAACGGGAATACTAATCGTCTGGTCAATATTCAAGCTATCCGGCAAGGTTTTGCCCTTGGGAATAAGGGCGTAGGTATATGACCTTTGAGCTCCAGCCCAGGGTCGGGTGACTTTCAGCAGGGTGATGCCCCCGGTGGTTTCCCATTGAAA
>JAOTYN010000420.1 GCA_029861825.1 Cyclobacteriaceae bacterium | reverse complement strand
ATACCCCATCACACCAGCTTCTGACATTTTACACGAGCTATCCAAATACAAAAATTTAGGGGTAATTACCCTGCAGGCCGAGGACGAAATTGCCGCGGTTTGTTCGGCCATAGGCGCCAGTTATGCCGGCCAACTGGGAGTAACAGCTTCCGCCGGTCCCGGTATTGCATTGAAAGGAGAAGCCATCGGACTAGCGGTCATGGCGGAAATCCCCCTTATTGTAATCGACGTGCAACGGGGAGGTCCTTCTACCGGTCTCCCTACTAAAACAGAGCAGGCTGATTTGAACCTGGCCTTGTATGGCCGCAATAGCGATTGCCCCTGTATTGTTATCGCGCCCAGTACACCTGCCAACTGCTTTGAATTCATTTATGAAGCAGCCCGTTTGAGTATTGAACATATGACTCCGGTAATGTTCTTGTCCGATGGTTACTTGGCCAATGGATCCGAACCCTGGAGGTTCCCTAAAACCGCCGATTTGCAGGAAATAACCGTTCCCTTGTTTAAAGAAAACGGCCAAGAATTCCAGCCATACCTGAGGGACCCAGAAAAGTTATCTAGGTATTGGGTAACCCCCGGTATGCCGGGTCTGGAACATCGCATTGGGGGCTTGGAGAAGGAAGAACTAACGGGTAACGTTTCTTATGACCCCCAGAATCATCAAAAAATGGTGGATGTCAGGCAGCAAAAGGTTGAGGCTGTGGCCAATTTTATTCCTGAACAACAAATCATTGGTGATGAAACTGGAGAGGTACTGGCCATAGGCTGGGGAAGCACTTATGGTTCTATGCTTTCCGCGGTCAAGGAATTGAGATCGGATGGAAAAAAAGTGGGTATGGTTCATATTAATTATATCAATCCATTGCCCCGGAACCTAAAAGATATTTTGGGATCCTACCAGAAAATTTTGGTGTGTGAGTTGAACTCAGGGCAAATGGCCAACTACCTACGCACGCAATTCCCAAAATTCAACTTCCACCAATTGAATAAAGTGCAGGGATTACCCTTCACCATCACCGAAATCAAAGAGAAATTATCGTCATTAGCTTAAATACTTAATAAGAATGTCCGATCAAACTGTAGATTCGCCACGTCCAAAACTGACTAAAAAGGACTTTACCAGCGACCAAATGGTCCGTTGGTGTCCTGGATGCGGCGATTATGCCATATTATCCGCTATCCAAAACTCCTTACCACAGATACCGGAAAACAAGGAAGATTTTGTTTTTATCTCCGGAATTGGCTGCGCCGCCCGTTTTCCTTATTACATGAATACCTATGGTTTTCATACTATTCACGGCAGGGCTCCGGCAGTAGCTACCGGCGTAAAACTGAGCAACCCCAAATTGAGCGTGTGGGAAATTACCGGCGATGGTGATGCCCTGGCCATTGGTGGCAATCACTTTATTCACGCTATTCGCCGAAACATTGACATCAATATCTTGCTGTTCAACAACGAGATATACGGACTTACCAAGGGACAGTACAGCCCTACCAGTCGTATTGGACAAGTTACCAAGTCCACTCCTATGGGTGGAATCGAACGACCGTTTAGCGCCGGAGAGCTGGCTTTGTCAGCAGGTGGTACTTTCTTTGCCCGTACTATTGACACCAATCCCAAGCTGATGACCCAAATTTTTGTGGAATCTTCAAAGCACAAAGGGACCTCATTAATTGAAATATTGCAAAACTGCGTGATCTTCAACGATAAAGCTCACGGAGCTGTTACCAGCAAAGAGAACAAAGATGATTTTCAATTGCATTTGGAACATGGTGAACGTATGTTGTTCGGAAAAGAAAAGCAGAAAGGCTTAATACTAAGTGGTTTTAAACTTGAGGTGGTAACCATAGGAGAAAATGGCATTACGGAAGACGATGTTTTGGTGCATGATGCCCATGAACAGGACACTATCATACATCACATGCTCATCCGCATGGCCCCACCCTTTTTTCCCATGGCCTTAGGCATCATTAGGTCAGTGGAAGATAATACTTACGATCAATTGGTGGAAGAGCAATACCAGCAAAGTCTGGCCAATGCTTCCTACCAGAACGTGGACGAACTTTTACAAAGCGGCAATACCTGGGAAGTGAAGTAATTTTTCTAAGTATCCAACTAACCCCTATAATATGGAAAAATCCGGCCATCATTTTATAGCAATATTTGGTGGGGCAGTAGCAGGTTCGGAGGCTGCCTTTCAATTGGCAAACAGAGGATTTCGTGTGGTGGTATTTGATCAAAATGTTTTGCCTTATGGTAAGATAGAGGACGGGTTGCCTAAATGGCATGACAAGCTGAGGGATAAGGAAGAACAACGGATCAATGAAAAATTGTCTCACCCCAACGTCAGGTTTGTCCCTTTGGCTACCTTAGGTGAAAAAATTGATTTCTTGGATGTGGTAAATAACTGGGGTTTTTCTGCGGTGTTGTTAGCGACTGGCGCTTGGAAAGATCGCCCTTTACCGGTAGAAGGTATTGATGACTATATCAATAAAGGACTCTACTATCAAAACCCTCTGGTATACTGGTTCAATCATTACCACGAACCGACTTATCAAGGCGACCATTTCGAGCTGCAGGATAATGCTATGGTGATTGGTGGTGGCCTGGCTTCATTAGATGTAGTAAAGATCCTCCAGATCGAAAATGTGCAAAAAGCGCTTCGTGAAAGGGGCCATGAAGTAGACATGTTTACCCTGGACCGAGGAATTAATAAAGTACTGGACAGTCTGGGATACACCATGGACGACCTGGGGCTAAAAGGGTGCGCCTTATTTTACCGGCGGCGGGATATCGATATGCCACTTTCCCCATTGCCTACGGACACCCCCGAACAGCTTGAAAAAGCGCAAGGGGTGCGTAAAAAGATCATGGACAATTTCTTGAAGAAATACCTTTTCCGTTTCGAACCCTGCTGGGCGCCCGTTGATAAAATTGTAGAGGGAGAACAGGTTACGGGAATTCTATTTCAAAAAACCAAGATCGAAGATGGTCGAGTGGTGCCGGTAGATGGGGAGTTTAAAGAGTTCAGGTCGCCGTTGATTATTAGTTCCATAGGGAGCCTGCCGGAGAAAATCACCGGCATTCCCAGCAAAGGTTCAACCTTTGAGATCGATGAGAAAAACTGTTGTCGCCTGATAGGATTTGACAATGTTTTTGCCTTGGGTAATGCGGTAACCGGCAGAGGCAACATTAAAGAATCCATGGAGCACGGAAAGAAAATTGCTCTGAAAGTTATGGAGCACCATCTGGACTGGCAGGAAGAGGACTACGAAGAATGGCTCCGCAAATCCGAAGGTAGTGTACAGGAGCAGGTTGAAAACATTGCTCGGCAGGTGGAACATAAAGACTATCTGCCTGAAGAGACCATCCGCAATATACTGGATCGCACTGCCGCTATGCAGGCCGAAGTCGGCTATCCCGGTAAATTTATGGATTGGGTAGCACAGAAACTTCCGGTCCGCTTGGAAGATATGCTGGAAAAAGATCACTAATTTATGGTTCCCGGTGCTGATCAGATCCTGTTTGTGATCAACCCTAAAGCAGGCACCAGACACAAGCGCAATATCCAAGATCAATTGCTTGCATCACTGGACCCTGATCGATTTCAGGTGCACCTGGCCTACACTGAATACGAAGGCCATGCCTTTGAAATTAGTCGAAAGGCCGTTCAAGACCGGGTGCCCTACCTGGTGGCTGTGGGCGGCGATGGCACAGTCAATGAGTGTGCCAGCAGCCTGGTGGCCACCCAGAGTACCCTGGG
>JAOTYN010000419.1 GCA_029861825.1 Cyclobacteriaceae bacterium | reverse complement strand
GATAACCGAGGTGTTTTTAGTTTTTGCATGTGTCCGGGGGGATTCATTGTGCCTTCAGCTACCAGTCCCGGAGAATTGGTGGTGAACGGAATGAGCCCATCAAGACGCGACTCCCAATTCGCTAATTCCGGTATAGTAATAAGCGTAGATGAAAGGGATTTTCAAGCCTATACTCAATACGGGCCACTGGCAGGTTTGTTTTTTCAAAAAGCCATAGAAGAGCATGCCTGCCGGCATGCTGGGGGAAAACAAGCTGCTCCTGCCCAAAAACTAATGGATTTTCTGGATAACAAGATCTCTTCAAGTCTGGTAGACACCTCCTATCAGCCAGGGCTGGCATCGGTGAATTTACCGGAAATACTTCCCGCCCATCTGTATCAGGGAATTAAAGCCGGCTTACGAGTGTTTGGGAAAAAGATGCCCGGTTACCTTACCAATGATGCCCAAGTGGTGGCGGTTGAATCCAGAACATCCTCTCCAGTACGGATCCCCAGGGATCCACTAACCTTGCAGCATCCTCAGGTCAAGGGCCTGTTTCCTTGCGGAGAAGGAGCTGGTTACGCTGGAGGCATCATGTCTGCCGCCTTGGATGGCATCCGGTGCGCAGAAGCTGTAAGTTTAATGAAATAAGGTATGATCAAAGCTCCATCAATGAAAACAATAGTCCTGGGTGCCAGTCCCAATCCCAGTCGGCATTCCCACCGGGTGACAATCATGCTTTTGCAACAAGGTTATGAAGTAGTTCCGATGGGTATCCGCAAGGGCAGAATTGTGGATAACGATATCGTGGACTTACGATCGCAGCCGACCATAGAAAATGTCCATACCATCACCCTGTATCTCAGCGTCGCAAATCAGCAGTCATGGTACCAATATATTCTCGATCTGAATCCCCTACGTATCATTTTTAACCCCGGCACGGAAAATCCCGAATTGCGCAAAATGGCTAAGGAAAAAGGGATCGCTACTGAGGAAGCCTGTACTCTAGTTATGCTGACCGTGGATACTTACTAAAGCCCCGTTCTGCTGAAAGAAAATCAAGTTTTGAAGAAGTTCCAGACCGGGCTTTTTCTGCTCCGTTTTAATCCTCGAATTCACTGATATAATGCCATTAATTTAGTATTTTTGAACCATTTGAAATACTAATATGAGCGAAGAGAGAAACGAGGAAATAAACCAGCCAAAAACTCCTAAAAAATCCGACTATTCCGCTGACAATATACAAGTCCTAGAGGGCCTGGAAGCAGTGCGAAAAAGACCTTCCATGTACATTGGCGATTTGGGTATGAAAGGACTGCATCACATGGTGTGGGAAGTGGTTGACAATAGTATAGACGAGGCCCTGGCCGGTTACTGCACGGAAATCCAGGTAGTAATTAATGAGAACAATAGTATTACCGTGAAGGATAACGGAAGGGGTATTCCTACCGATATACATCATAAAGAAAAACGCTCCGCACTGGAAGTGGTGATGACCGTTTTACATGCCGGAGGTAAGTTCGACAAGGACACCTATAAAGTGTCCGGAGGGCTTCATGGAGTAGGAGTTAGCTGTGTGAATGCTTTGTCGCAACACCTTAAAGTGATCGTACACCGTAACGGAAAAGAATTCCAGCAGGAATATCAGCAGGGGATTCCCCAATATCAGGTAAAGGAGGTCGGCCCCACCGATATTACCGGCACCGAGGTACAATTCTCGCCGGACCTGACCATATTCAATGTCAGTGAATACAACTACGAAACCATTGCCTCCCGGCTGCGTGAGTTGTCGTACCTAAATGCGGGCATTCGTATCGAACTTACGGATATGCGGGAAAAGGACGATGATGGCAATTTTATTTCGGACTCTTTTTATTCCGAGGGCGGCTTGACGGAATTCGTCAAGTTTCTGGATTCTACCAGGGAGAGCCTTATACCGGAGCCTGTCTATATAGAAGGTGAAAAGAACGGATTCCCCATACAGGTAGCGTTGAACTACAATACCTCATATTCCGAAAACGTGATCTCCTACGTGAACAATATTAACACCATTGAAGGTGGTACGCATGTGGCGGGATTCAGAAGAGCGTTGACCCGAACCTTAAAAAGCTATGCCGACCGTTCCGGTTTGTTGGATAAAGTGAAAGTTGAGATCAGTGGTGATGACTTCAGGGAAGGATTAACCGCTATCATTAGTGTAAAAGTAGCGGAGCCTCAATTCGAGGGGCAAACCAAAACCAAATTAGGTAATTCCGATACCATGGGAGCGGTGGATACTTCGGTAAGTGCACGATTACAATATTATCTGGAAGAGAATCCTAAACAAGCCAAACAGATCGTATCGAAAGTGATTTTGGCTGCACAAGCACGGCATGCCGCCCGCAAAGCCCGTGAGATGGTGCAGCGCAAAAATGTACTTTCCGGTTCAGGACTGCCTGGAAAATTGGCCGACTGCTCCGATTCTGATCCCGCGGTATGCGAACTGTATCTGGTGGAGGGAGATTCTGCAGGCGGATCTGCCAAGCAAGGCAGGGATCGGAATTTCCAGGCTATTCTGCCCTTAAGAGGTAAAATCCTGAATGTAGAAAAGGCTCAGGAGCATCGTATTTATGAAAATGAAGAAATAAAGAACATGATCACCGCGTTGGGGGTAAGCTTTGGTACGGAGGAAGATGAAAAGGCCCTTAACACTACTAAATTGAGATATCATAAGATCATTATTATGACGGATGCCGATGTAGACGGCAGCCATATCAGAACCTTGATCCTGACCTTCTTTTTCCGGTATATGCATGCGCTTATCGAAAGCGGATACTTGTATATTGCTTTGCCCCCGTTGTATTTGTTAAAAAGGGGTAAGAAAGAACACTACTGTTGGAACGATGATGAAAGGGACCGTATCATTAAGGAAATGGCTCCTGATGGAAAGGTAGACTCCGTCAGTATCCAGCGATACAAAGGATTGGGAGAAATGAACCCGGATCAGCTCTGGAACACCACCATGGACCCCGAAACCAGGAGCTTAAAGAAAGTCACTATAGAATCTGCAGCAGAAGCAGATCACCTATTTTCAATGCTGATGGGCGACGAAGTTGCACCCCGCAGGGAGTTCATTGAGAAAAACGCTAAATATGCCAACGTGGATATTTAGTAGATCATTCACTATATTATAAGGCTCAGCCCTCCGGTAATTACCCGGAGGAAGTTTAACCTTATATAAAAAGCACACAAAATGACGATGCTTGTTCAAGATCGCACTCAGGCCTTAATTGACGAGAGTAACTATGTTAGTAGAGACCTGAGTTGGCTGAACTTCAATAACCGAGTACTTGATCAGGCT
This sequence comes from Cyclobacteriaceae bacterium, assembly GCA_029861825.1. Taxonomy (GTDB): domain Bacteria; phylum Bacteroidota; class Bacteroidia; order Cytophagales; family Cyclobacteriaceae; genus JAJCYK01. Next base: position 447 of record JAOTYN010000419.1, on the reverse strand, counting down.
AAAAATACGGATCGTACCATATTTGAGCGCTTAAAGTTCATGGCTATAACCGCCTCAAATCTGGACGAATTTTTTATGATCCGTGTAGGGTCGCTGTACAATTATATTGATTACGGACGGCAACGGGTAGACTATTCCGGCTTACGTGAACTACCGTTCCGTGAAAAACTCCTGGAGGATAGCAAGGAGTTTTTCGATCAGATGAACCAATACTACACTGAGGAGCTCCGCCCCACTTTTGAGGAAAACGGCTTTCGTATTTGCGAAGTTAAGGAGCTATCTGAGAAACTTCAAGACAAGGTAAAATCGTACTTTAAAAAGACCATCTTCCCTATGCTTACCCCGATGGCGTACGACAGTTATCATACTTTTCCGGTATTGGTGAACAACGTGATCACCTTTGGCGTGATGACCAAGAGTCCCGGTGACATGATTGCTGTAGGGAAG
>JAOTYN010000418.1 GCA_029861825.1 Cyclobacteriaceae bacterium | reverse complement strand
TTTCTTCATTATGGCTTCTGCTTCATCATTTCTATTCAACAGCGTAAGCACCTGAGCTTTGGTATCCAGGGTTACGAAATTTTCCACACCGATGCCGAAAGGTGCATTAATGGCCTGATCGGCCCAGGTCAGCGCTTCTTCCAGATTAAGGTTGTTCTGAATACAGAAATTGGCGGCACTTTGCCATCCCTGCCAGGTGAAGCCTTGGCTGGATTCCAATTCTTGACGGATTTTACTGAGGTAGATTTCATTAATGTCACAAGATACTTTGAAGGGAATTTTTAGGTTTTCCCATGCTAAATAGGCGGTGGTACTCCCCAATTGCCGGTCTTCAAACCCGAAGGTGAGCCATTCTGTAAACTGATTCTCCACCGGAGTAACTTTAACCTTTAAAGCATCATCGTCGGGATTATAGAAAAAACTTCCCCAGGCTGTAATGTTCCGGTTAAAAATGACGGTCCACTCCTCCGGGTCCGCTATCATATGCAGTCCGTAAGTACCTGCTGCCAGTGGTTGTCCTTCGACCATGACGTCATGAGAGAAGCTTATGGTGGTAATTTCATTGGCTCCTGCTCTCCAGGGAGATTCTTTAGCAGTTCCAAAACCCAGGTTGGTCATACCATAGGGCACCAGTTGTCCCCATATTTGACCTTCACGGCTCTGACCATTAGGACCGGTCACATCCGGGCTGTTATAATCAATGGTAACTGCCACTAAACCCATATATTGGGTAACTGAGGCTTTTTGATTTCCCCCACCGGGAGGTGTAGTTACAGGACCTTGCGCCCATAAAGTACAACTCAAACAAATAATGGATGTACACAGAAAGATGGTTTTAAACCGAAATGAAGTTTTCATAGGAGTATGGGTTAATTTCTTTTGTAAGGGGTAAAAATCGGCTAAGAATTCCAAATAAAATTGGATGACCTACCGTGGTAGGTGATAAACGGCAAACCGAGAACCATTTGTCCCTTAAACTGGGTTAGAGGAAGTATTTCGTAACGAGCGCCTGGCGATCCAAATACTAACCAACGTTAGCACAGCCCCCAACAAAAATGGCGCCCCCGGGAAATATACCTCGCTGGACTGGGTGTAGTAAGCAAATAAGCCGGTCATTATGGGAGGACCTATGATGGACGTCACGCTGATCATGCTGGTAAGTCCTCCTTGAAGTTCGCCTTGGGCATTTTCTGGCACCTGCCCGGTCATAATACCCTGAATGCTGGGACCAGCTAAGCCTCCCAGCGCGTAAGGAACCAGAAAGGCAAACATCATCCATCCTTTGCTGGCAAAAGCAAAAAGCACGAATCCTACGGTATACAGGGAAAGACCGATATAAACCGAATTGGTCTGGCCCAACTTTGGTACCAAAAACCGCAAGAGTACACCTTGCACCAGCGCCACCATAAACCCCACAAAAGCCAAACTATAACCTACCCAGTCGGAGGTCCATTGAAATTTCTCAATGGTATAATAAGCCCAGGTACTTTGAGTAGCATGGGCGGCCAAATAAACAAATACCAGGGCCGCTACCAGACCTATAATGCCGGGGTATTTTTTGAATTGCATCAAAGAACCCATGGGATTGGCACGAGACCAGTTAAAAGCCCTGCGTTTTTCCGGTGGCAGTGATTCCGGCAGTACTAAATAACCATAGAGCCAGTTCACCAATGTAAGACCCGCAGCCACTAAAAAGGGTACCCTTGGTCCGAACTGGCCCAGAGTACCGCCAATTGCCGGACCGATGATAAATCCCAAGCCAAAGGCAGCACCTATCATTCCAAAATTTTGCGCCCGTTTTTCCGGAGTACTGATATCAGCGATATAGGCAGCGGCGGTAGTCATACTTGAGCCAAATATCCCAGCAATAACCCGACCCACAAAAAACCAAAATATTGATCCTGCAAAGGAAAGAAATAGGTAATCCACACCGAATCCAAATAATGAACCCAGTAAAACAGGTCTTCTTCCAAAGCGGTCGCTCAGTCCACCGAGGATAGGAGCAAAAATAAACTGCATTATGGCATAGGAGAACATCAGCCAGCCCCCATATACCGCAGCTTGGCTGATGGTGCCGCCGATTAATTCAGCAATTAATTCAGGGAGTACCGGAATGATAATTCCCAAGCCGGTGACATCGATCAGAAGGGTGATGAATATGAAAATTAACGCAGCAGGTCTCTTGGCCATTACGGCCGGAAAGATATAGGGAATTTTTCTCTTATCAACAGAATATTTTAAAGGATTTCTAGCCTTAATAATGAACAATAGCGGTTATATTTAAGATACTGTTCTTAAAAAGCGCTAAGGTTATGAGATTATTAACAACGATTTTGGTAATCATGATTTGCAGCTTCTATGCAAGGGCTCAGGACCAAACCGAGATCGCCTCCGACACTACAAAATCTGAGCAGACAGAGTTTAGCAAGTTGGAGCTAAAAGTTAAGGAATTGGAAAATGAAGTTGAAGAGGCCATGGCTGCACGGGAAAAACTGAGAGAGGAAGCCCACGCCTCCACGGAACCGGAGGCTTACAGCAAAGTGGCTACAGCATCTGTGAAAATCACCAAACTACAGGAGAAGCTCTACTATGCCCAAAAAAAACTGGTGACGGCGCAGCAAAGGGAACAAAAGAAAAAGGCCAAAGCTGCTAAAAAAAAGGGGGCCTAATAAGCTATTCTATAAGGATTCCAGCTCCCGTTGGACAAACGACATCAGTTCCTTAATATAGTCTCTGCTAAAATCAAATCTTATATCCGCGGCAGCATAGATTTCAGGTATGGATCGTAAGTATCCTAATTTTAAGGCGTTGAGATAACCCTTCAACCCTTTTTGCGGGTCCTTCTTGTAGTTTTTCCATATGGCAATCGCCCCTAATTGAGCCATACCGTATTCTATGTAGTAAAAGGGCACCTCATATAGGTGAAGTTGCTTTTGCCATAAATTGTCTTTGTTCTCGTCTAAACCCTCCCAATCTGTAACCCTATCCGAAAAGGCATTGAAGATCCTGTTCCAATGAGCCGTACGCTCAGGAACACTATGCTGAGGATTTTCATAGATCCAGTGTTGGAATTTGTCAATGGTAGCCACCCAGGGTAAGGTCTCAATGATCTGTTCCAGATGTTCCCTTTTGGCCCTTCTTAAATCCTCAGGGCTATCAAAATAAATATCCCAATGGTCCATGGATATCAGTTCCATAGACATTGATGCCAGTTCTGCTACTTCCGAGGGTGTGCTTTTGAAATTAGCCAAGTCCAGATCACGGGTCACAAAAGAATGAATGGCATGTCCACCTTCATGAAGAATGGTCACCAGGTCCCTGAGAGTGCTGGTGGCATTCATAAAAATAAAAGGAACCCCAATCTCCGCCAAAGGATAGTTATATCCGCCGGGTGCTTTTCCTTTGCGAGACTCTAGGTCCAAATGACCCATGTTACGCATTATGGCCAAACACTCTCCTAAATAAGGATCCAATCGCTTAAAGCACTCAATAGTTTTTTCAGTAAGATCCTGGCCATCTTTAAAGGGCTTAAGAGGGTCTCTGCCTATAGGATCAACCGCCTTGTCCCAGGGCCGAAGCACGGAAACTTCCAATTGTTCTTGGCGAAGTTGCGCCAGGTCATTCAACATGGGTACCACTTCTTCAGCAACCGAGTCATGAAAATCAAAGCAGTCTTGTGGCTGGTAATCGAAACGGCCCATGGCAGCAAACATGAAGTCCCGGTAGTTCTCAAAATCGGCATTTTGGGCAGCCTGGTGACGCAATGCT
>JAOTYN010000417.1 GCA_029861825.1 Cyclobacteriaceae bacterium | reverse complement strand
TTGTTCTTTGGAAGGTGTGCGCACGTGGATGGCCGGCCAGCCGAAAACGCCCTTAACGATGCCCTTAGCGGTATGGATATTCACTCTCATAGAGGGGGCGATCTGATGATCAGAGCCACCGTTGCGACGTACGTAGATATATCCTTCGTCCGTGATGTAGTTTACAAACCACGATATCTCATCAGCATGAGCCTCAATGACCACCTTATAGGAAGCCTCCGGGTTGATCACCGCTACTGCCGAACCATAGGTATCCGTGAAATAGGTATCGCAGAAAGATTTCATATAATCCAGCCATATTTGCTGGCCCGACGATTCAAACCCCGTGGGGGAAGCGTTGTTAAGGTATTTTTCTAAGAAAGCTTTGCTTTGTTTATCCATCCTACAAAGGTATGTTCCCGTGTTTTTTACGGGGCAGTTTATCCACTTTGTTCTTTAACATATTAAAAGCCTGTATCAACTTGGAGCGTGTATTGCGAGGCAGGATCACTTCATCAATAAATCCTCTGTGAGCCGCACGATAAGGATTGGCGAATTTTTGGGTATATTCTTCTACCTTCTCGTTCAGCGCTTTCTGAGGATCTTCGGCCTCCGCTATTTCTTTTTTAAAAATGATCTCCGAGGCCCCCTTTGCACCCATTACTGCGATCTCCGCCATGGGCCAGGCGTAGTTCAGGTCTGCTCCAATATGTTTGCTGTTCATCACATCATAAGCACCGCCATATGCCTTGCGGGTGATTACCGTAACCCGGGGCACCGTAGCCTCACAAAATGCATAAAGCAATTTGGCACCATTAGTAATGATGCCTTGCCACTCCTGATCGGTTCCCGGTAAAAATCCCGGTACGTCTTCGAATACCAGCAGGGGTATATTGAAGGAATCGCAAAACCGCACAAAACGAGCCGCTTTGGTACTGGCATCTATGTCCAATACTCCTGCCAGGAAAGCCGGTTGATTTCCTACTATCCCCAGAGATTTACCCGCCAGGCGCGCAAAGCCTACTACAATGTTATCAGCAAAGCCCTGGTGCACTTCTAAAAACGAACCTTCATCTACCACCTGCTCTATGATCTCCCTCATATCATAGGGTTGATTGGGGTTTTCAGGCATGAACTCATCCAATGCTGGCCGGGACTCGTCCTGCTGCTGATAGGGATAGTGAGGCGATTGTTCCTCACAGTTTTGAGGCATGTAGCTTAGTAGTTCTCTTATGCGCTTTAGACACTCTACTTCATTGCTGCAGGCAAAATGGGTCACACCGCTTTTAGTACTGTGGGTGGTTGCCCCTCCCAGTTCCTCGGCGCTAACTTCCTCATGAGTAACGGTTTTTACCACGTTAGGGCCGGTTACAAACATATAGGAGGTTTTTTCCACCATCAGAATAAAATCTGTTATCGCCGGCGAATAGACCGCCCCTCCGGCACAAGGGCCCATCACCGCGGAAATCTGCGGTACCACCCCTGAAGCCAAGGTGTTTCTGTAAAAAATATCGGCATATCCTCCCAGAGAAACCACACCCTCTTGAATCCTGGCTCCTCCGGAATCGTTGAGGCCAATCAAGGGAGCCCCGTTCTTAAGAGATAGGTCCATCAATTTTACAATCTTTTCGGCATGAGTTTCCGATAGTGACCCCCCAAAGACCGTAAAATCCTGAGAAAAGACATATACCAAACGCCCGTCTACGGTTCCATATCCGGTTACTACCCCATCCCCAAGAAAGTGTTGTTTGTCCAAACCGAAGTCCTTACAACGGTGCATGACGAACTTTCCGATTTCCTGAAAACTTCCTTCATCCAGCAGCATATGTAATCGTTCACGAGCTGTGAGTTTTCCTTTCTTGTGCTGGGACTCAATGCGGGATTCACCTCCGCCCAACAAAGCCTCAGCATTCTTGCGTTCCAATAATCGGTATTTCTCCTGGTTGCTGGGCAAGGTATATAGACCTTTGTTGTCCTTCGGTTTGGGCATGAAACTAGACGATTTTATGCTCCTTAAATATATGATTTATTTCCATGGAGGCGGTTTTTACAGAGAATAAAATATTATATTCGCCAAATTTCACAATGAAACATCTGGCGGTTATCGATCTAGGAACAAACACTTTCCACTTGCTGGTGGCTGAAGTGGGGCAAACCTCTATGGAGATACTGCATAAAGAGAAGCAAAGTGTAAAGATCGGCGAAGGCGGAATCAGCCACGGAATAATTTCAGATGCCGCCGGAAAAAGGGCCCTGAATACTTTGAAGGAGTTTCGCGCCACCATGGACCATTTCGGGGTTGACCAGCATCTTGCCTTTGCCACCAGTGCCTTTCGCAATGCCCGCAACCGGGAAGAATTGCTAGGTGAGATCCAACGGGAAACTGGTATCGCCATCCAGGTGATCTCCGGTAGCCAGGAAGCTGATTACATCTATCAGGGGGTTACTCATGCACTGGAGTTAGGTGCCCAGGACAATCTTATTATGGATATCGGAGGAGGAAGTGTGGAGTTTGTAATAGCCAATCAGGATAGGATCCATTGGAAGGAAAGCTACGAGATTGGAGCGCAGCGCTTAATGGACAAATTCCATTATCACGATCCCATATATCCGCAGGAAATTCAGAACTTAGAAAGTTTCTTAGATCGTGAGTTGAGCACCTTAGTAACCGCCATGGAACAGTTTAATCCCAGAGTCTTAATTGGATCATCGGGCACCTTTGACACACTAAGCGAGATCTATTGCCTGGATCAGGGTATTACCCCAGACCATGGCCCGGAACGCCGACTTTCATTGAAAGGGTACCAGGAAATCCATCAAAGAATTATTAGTAAGAACCGATCTCAAAGGCTGCAGATACCGGGAATGATCGCCATGCGAGTGGATATGATCGTGGTAGCGAGTAGCTTGATCCATTATCTGCTGGATCGTTTTCGTCTGGATGGTATTCGAGTTTCCGCCTATGCTCTTAAGGAAGGAGTTCTTTTTGAGTCCATAGATCAAATAAGACAAGAAGGAGTTTAGGTTTACAGTCTATGTACAACGATAGTAGCCTTCGTGATTTTGCCAGAGACGTATTTACGGCCATGGGTTGTGACGGCGCTCAGGCCAGAATCGCTGCTGAGATATTAGTAGACGCCGATTTGAAAGGGATTGACTCTCATGGCATAGCCCGTCTAAAGGGCTATGTACGTTTGTGGGAGGATAATCGCATCAATACCCAACCCAACATCTGCATAACACATGAAACACCCAGCACCGCTGTGGTGGATGGCGACGAAGGGCTGGGTTTGGTAGTAGCCCCTGAAGCCATGAAAATAGCTATTGAAAAAGCCTCACAGGTAGGCAGCGGATGGGTGTCGGTTCGTAACTCCAATCATTATGGCATAGCCGGATATCATGCCATGATGGCGCTTGAACATGATATGGTAGGGATCTCCATGACCAATGCCAGTCCCTTGGTTGCTCCAACCTTTTCCAGCGAACGACTACTGGGAACAAACCCTATTGCGGTGGCCATCCCCGCTCATAAGCAACCCCCCTTTGTAGCGGATCTGGCTACCACCACGGTAGCCAATGGCAAATTGGAAGTGATGAAGCGCAAAGGGAAAACCATCCCTGAGGGCTGGGCCCAGGACGCCTGGGGACAACCTAGTACCGAAGCAACTATCGTAGAGCAAGGGGGAGCACTTCTACCCCTGGGAGGGAGCCGTAATTTGGGCAGCCATAAAGGGTATTGTCTAGGCAGCATAGTGGATATATTTAGCGCAGTGTTTTCAGGAGCCAATTACGGT
>JAOTYN010000416.1 GCA_029861825.1 Cyclobacteriaceae bacterium | reverse complement strand
TTTGCTCTGATCTGAATGCTGAGAGCAAATCCCATAGCCGTGGCTGGCAGACTGAGTAAGAAGTAAAAGGGATTGGTGAGTTTCTCCTGGATCTTACGCATGGACTAGTGGGCTAAATGAACCTGAATTTCTGCTGCTGAATGATCGAATTCTACCGTTTGAACTTGGACGCCACTCTCCTCCTGCGGATTTTCTATAGGATCGAAACTGGATATTGCCGGAAGGAATACTACCTCCTCGCGAGCTACTTTCAATTCCAAGTTGTTTACTTTTACCGCTTTCAATTCTTCAAATCCATGCAAATAAAGTTTTACGGTGGTGAATTTACTGTCCATGGACCCCTGTACAGTTTCCATCACCAGTTTTGAGGCTTTAGCCTCGAACTTTAAAGTCCGTTTGTAATATTCACCCTGCTGGTATTGGAAGGAGCTTCCATCGTCTTCGAAGTATTCCAATTCACTGTCGCCTTTACCGTAAACATGCAGGTGCAATACCGGTTCCGGCGTTTCCGATGTGGACTGAACTACCGACTGCATGGGTACCACACTACCCAATTTCACAAATACCGGCAAATGCGTTAATGGACAGTCCACGGTAATCTCCTGGGCTCCCGAAAATTCCCGGTCCGTATGAAAATCGAACCAATGACCTTGCGGCAAGTAAACTTTTACCAAATCCTTGTAGCTTTCCACAGGCGCAACCAAAAAGGCAGGGCCGAATAAATATTGGTTTTGATAACCGGGGTCGTAAACATTATCATCGAAAGAATGATCTATTGCCAGACTCCGCGAGATGGGCATGCCGTTTTCACTGGCTTCATGGAACAAGGAATACAAATACGGCAGCAATTGATAGCGCAGATTAATGTAATTGCGGCTGATATCTTCAACCTCCTCACCGAAGGTCCATGGCTCGCTGTCCCGGCTGTTGACCATGGTGTGTCCTCGGAAGAAAGGACTGAAAGCTCCGATACTTATCCATCGGGCAAACAGACTCACCGAGGTCTCCCCTGCAAACCCTCCCACGTCGTACCCAGTGAAGGCTATGCCGGTTAATCCCAAGCTGTTCACCAGTCGTACTCCTAACAGCATGTGTTCGTCGTTGGCCACATTATCGCCTGTCCACACGGCACTATAGCGTTGTACACCGCAAAAACCTGACCGTGTAAGATTGAAAGGGCGCTTACCACGTAAAAGTTTCTTGGTTCCTTCATAGGTAGAACGGCACATCATCAATCCATAAATATTTCGTCCTCTTTTGGTGGAACCACCCTCTCCTTCAAAGTCGAATTCCATCAAATCCGGCAATCGCTGTCCCCAGGTAGCAATCTCGTTCATATCATTCCAGAACCCCTGTACACCCAAGTCAACATAATGCTGCAGTTTCTCACGCCACCATTTACGGGTCTTGGGATTGGTGAAATCAGGGAAATGACACCATCCTGGCCAGACTTCACCCCGGTAATAGGTACCATCGGGATACTTCAAGAAAACATCCTCCTTGAGGCCGTCTTCGTAGGGTTCATAATCTTCCTCGATCTTTATCCCCGGATCGCACATAACCACTACCTGAAAACCTTGTTCCTGCAGGTCCTGCATCATTTTTTTAGGGTCCGGAAAGCGCTGCTTATCCCAGCTGAAAATCTTGTAGGCATCCATATAGTGAATGTCCAGAACAATGGCGTCGGCGGGGATGTTTTTTTCTCGAAAAGTACGAGCGACCGAATATACCTCCTCCTCCGGATAATAGCTGTATCGGCATTGCTGATACCCTAAGCTCCAAAGTGGTGGCATTTCCATACGTCCGGTCAAAGTAGTGTATGATTCTAGTATTTTGGCCACCGACTCCTCGTGGATGAAGTAATAGTCCATGTCACCACCTTCCACTGTAAAGGACGAGAATCGATGGTTGGAGGCGCCGAAATTAAAATGCGACTTATAACTATTGTCAACCAATATTCCATAGGCCAGTTGGTTATGCAGGCCAATGTAGAAGGGATAACTGCCGTATATGGGGTCGCTGTCGGGTCCATAAGCAAAATGGTCGGTGTTCCAGTTGGTATAACCCGATCCCTTTCGGTCCAGATCTCCGGTTTTCTCACCTAAACCGATGAAACGTTCCCCTTTCTGTATAGTTTTATAAACCGTGTGGTCATTACCGATGGTGGAAATACCAAATCCTTCTTCATCTTTATTGATCACCTCTCCCTGTTTGTTCATGAAGGAAAAACCTAACAATTCCCTGCTGATATGGACGTCCAGAGCTTTAGTACTTAAGACGATGTGTTGCTTTTCCTCCTGGATCTCAAAACCTTCCTGTGCTGGAGCCGCCACCACGGTATAGGACAGATTGTCGAATTGACCATCTTGAGATATTTGAACCCGGATTATCGTTGGGCCAAAAACCTGTACTCTGGCACAGGCGTTCTCCGCATTTATGATCAACCCGTTTGTCTCCTTGCTAAAGTTCAATATGCGGCCTGGGCTTTGGTGTCGGATATGTTTTACAGCACGCTCCTTAATTTCTGTCATTATTTCCTGAATTTGATAAATGGGAACTGAATAATCGCTCAACCCTGTTGGGCTTTAAAATCCGGGCAAATAAAGTGGATTTATTTTATAACTTATGACTTTCGCCTTAAAAAATCGCAAAAAAAAATATCTATTTTCGGGAGTGTTGAAAATATATGAATTTCAATCGTTTGCAGAAAATTTCAGCAGTTAAGATTTAAGGAGAATAAGCAGCCTTGAAGTTTATTTTCGCCGTTGCGAGGAGTCACGCACCACCAGTTTCGATTCTAATACGATCTGAAGATTGATGCTATTGGCGGGGCTGTTCATTTTGTCAATAAAAAGGCGGGCCGCAGCTTGACCCATTTCGAACCCGGGTTGGTTGACCGAACTCAATGGAGGCTCTACCAAACCCGCCATTTGCCAATTGGAGTAACCTACTACCGCTACATCTTGGGGAATATTAATCCCCATACTCTTTAATTTGTTCATAGCCCCGATGGCGCTGAGATCGTTGTTGGCAAAAATTCCGTCAAAAGCTATGCCGGCCAGGTGCAGTTCCTCAATGATCTTTTGAGCTTCAATGAGATTGGAGCCAGCGTTGCAGTCCACAATCAATCTATCTACTACGGGTAGGTTATTTTCTTTAAGAGCACGAAGGTATCCGCGTTTGCGATTTTTACTGATCAGGAGTTTTTCCGGACCAGCCAAATGAAGAATACGCTCACACCCTTGCAGGATCAAGTGCTTTACGGCTTCATAGCCACCCTGTTCATCGTCCACCACCACGCTGCTGGCTGGGATTCCTTCGGCTTTGCGATCGAAGAATATTAAGGGCAGGTTACGGTCCTGAAAACTTTTAAAATGATCGAAATTAGTAGTCTCTTTGGCTACACTAACCAACAAGCCGTCAACCCGGTGCGACAACAAGGCATTCACGTCCATAACCTCCCGTTCGTGTGATTCGTTGGATTGACAAAGTATCACATTATATCCGGCACTATAAGCGACGTCTTCAATGCCGCTAATCACCGTGGAGAAAAAGAAGTGTACCAATTCCGGAATTATGACGCCAATGGTATGAGTTTTACTGCTGCGCAAGCTTAGTGCAATAGAGTTAGGTTGGTAATCACGCTTTTTAGCTAATGCGGATACCAGGCGTTTGGTCTTGGCACTTATGTCCGGATGGTCCTTCAAGGCTCGGGAAACCGTGGAGGGAGAAATACCCAGTTCATGCGCCAGATCTTTGATGGTGATTTGTCCGCTTTTCAT
>JAOTYN010000415.1 GCA_029861825.1 Cyclobacteriaceae bacterium | reverse complement strand
CCCCGTAGTGATAATAATACAATTCATCGGTGGGCAGCCGGTGCATAGCCGAAAATTGGGCAGCTGTTTCCAAATAAAAAATAGCACCGCTCATATCTCTGGGATCCTGATAACGAGACGGTAATTCCGTTAGCTGCAGTTTTTCATCGGCGGTATAACTAACCGCGAAATAGCCCCCCTCCCGCGGCAAGGGTTGTAATTGCAGGGCTACAATGATCTCCTCAGCGGTCATTTTATGGACTCTGTAAGAATGGCATAAATGGTCTGGATCCCCTCGACGTAATTCCCTACCCTGATATTCTCATTAGGGCTGTGTTGGTTATTATCCCGGTTGACCGTGGGTACGGTTACTGCGGGAATACCCAATTCATTTACGAATGGAGAAATGGGAATGCTACCACCGGAAGTCCTCTGTTTGATAGGAGCCTTCCCAAAAGCCTTGACCAAGGCGCGGTCCAGCCATAAGCCCACTTGAGAATCGAAATCAGTGCGAAATGCCAAGTAAGAGGTTTCCGCGTTGAATTGACAAATTCGTTCATAACGGGCGCGCTCCTGGTCAGTAGGAGGCCTATCTGTCACGTAATAGCCTTGATTCTCGATATGATCCCTAATAAGGTTGATCAGTCGTGGTGGGTCACTCTCCAACACCAGACGTACGTCAATTTCGGCAATAGCGCTGCTAGGGATAATAGTTCTAACCTCCTCTCTTACCCAGCCTGAAGACATTCCCCTCACATTCAGTGACGGATACTGCAGGGATTCCTGGTAGCTTGGCGCTACCTTATCAGCGGCTGCAATGCCCAGTTTGGAATTGATAAATGCTTCATCATCCGGAACCTGCTGTAAAATGGACTTCACCTCATCGCTTAAGGAAATGCCCTGGTAAAATCCCGGAATGGTTACCCGACCGCCAGGGTCCTTCATGCTGGCAATCAATTGAGACAATCTCACGGCGGGATTGGGAGCATAATTGCCGTAATGCCCGCTATGCTGGGGAGCGATAGGGCCAAATACTTCCAGAGTGATATCGGTAATACCGCGGGCTCCAAAGGTAAGTGAAGGTTGATTGGATATATGTCTGGGCCCATCAAATATGATCAACATGTCAGCTTGCAGCGCTTCCCGATGCGCCGTCACCGCCTCCGGAAGATGGGGAGAACCCAATTCCTCTTCGAAGTCCATGATCACTTTCATATGAAAATCTGGTGATTCCTTTTCTGCCTTCATTAGATCCATGGCCGCAAGGAACATGGCCACCGGACCTTTGGCATCAGACGCGGAGCGTGCGAAAATTCTCCAGTCGGGATGGAAATCGGTCCTTTGCAAACTGCGCCAATCAATTACCTCCCAATCACCCGCAGCGTTCTTGCGTTTAAGAGTGGCTTGATAAGGATCTTTCTGGTGCCAATATGAAGTGTCCACCGGTTGCCCATCGATTTGCAGATAAATTAACACTGTGGGAGCCTTTTTTTTCCTAGTCCTCAGCTCCGCAAGCAGTAAAGGCACGGTAGCGGTAGAAAGCCTCTTGGTAGAAAATCCCCTATCCGCAAAATGCTGTTCGCACCATTGGACATTGCGTTCAATATCTTCGGGATAGTGTGCATCATTAGGAATATTTAAGAGGTCCTTGAACTCTGCAAAGGATGCTTGAGCATATTCCTTAAAAACTTGATCACCGGGCATCTGTGCTTTTACCGAGGTGAAGATCAAGAATACCAGCAGGATGATTGTTATTAACTTCATAGTGATAAGAGGTGAGCCTAAATCTAAAAAAATTTTGCAAATACCTCTCAAAGCCCTCTGCGATCTCCTGAAACCGGGGATTCTTTGTATATTAATTTGCGATTCAACCAAACACAATCTATGTCTATCCTCAATGACCAGCGTCGCCGATTTTTAAAATCAAGTTCCATGGCCCTTTTAGGTGGAGTCCTTGGTGGATGCAACCAGCAAGCTTCCCCTATCCAAGAAGAGTCGAACTCTAAGCCTAAACCTAAGTCCGGCTCCATCAGAAACAACCCTATGGGAGTTTCCAGCTATTCATTCTGGCAGTTTAACGGACCTAAGGAGGCGGTAAACATGGAGATTTGCATTGAAAAAGCTGCCGCCATGGGGTTCGACGGTATTGAATTACTGCTGGTACAAATGAGTTCTGAAGAGCATTCTCATCTGCAGAAAATAAAGAAGAAAGCATTTCATAGCGGATTAGATCTGTATGGTTTTTCAACTCATCAGGGCTTTCTGAGACCGGACAAGGAGTATCGTGATGACAACATAAAGAAGACCATCCATCAAATCGAGCTGGCCTACGCTTTGGGTATCCCTACTATGAGGTTGAACACCGGCCGTTGGGGTACCATTGATAATTTTGACGAACTAATGGCCAATAAGGGAATCGAACCTATGATAGAGGGGCACACTGAAGATGACGGTTTCAAATGGGTTATCGATTCCATCGAGCAATGCCTGCCCACCGCCGAGAAATGCGGAGTGCAATTGGGATTGGAAAATCATTGGGGTTTGGGAAGAACCGCCGAAGGGGTTAAGAGAATTGTGGACAGCATCAATTCGCCATGGCTGGCCGTGACCCTGGACACCGGTAATTTTCTAGAGAATAGCTATGAACAGATGGAATTACTGGCTCCTCAAGCCGTGTTGGTGCAGGCCAAGACCTACTACGGGGGCGGCAAGTGGTATAGCCTGGATCTTGACTATGAGCGTATAGGTAATATCATGCGTAATGTGCAATATCGAGGTTATATCTCATTGGAGTTTGAGGGTCAGGAGGATCCGTTGGAGGCCATTCCCAAAAGTTTGGAGTTAATGAGGGAATCATTTTATTACCAAACTTAGAAACATACGTACATGCGTACCTGTACTAATGCATTAAAGCCATGAAAACTGAAGAATTGGTGATGAAATTCTGGAAATCCTGGCAATCTCCAGCCGATTGGCAAGAAATGAAAAGCTGCCTCGGCGATAATTATCATTTTGATGCCGGTATGTTTCAGGCTCACAGTGCAGAACAGGCTGTGGGTATCGCCCAGAGCGGTAATGCCTGGAAGGACGTGGAGTTATTGGATATAATTTGCCGGGATGATAAAGCTGCCATAATCTATCAAGGTACGGATACCCAAAGCGGCACCCGTTACCGGGTTTCTGAGTTTCTGAAGATCCAGGACCATAAGATTCAAGGCGGCTATGGAAATATTACTATTTTGCCTTAAAGACAGCCTTAAATTCAAATTATGAGTGCTCTGAATCGAAGACAATGGTTACAAAGAAGCTTATTAGCATCCTCAGCGGTGTTGCTGTCCAGCCACACCAATCTGCTGAACCAGGCAGTAGGGGAACTTAAAAATCCGGACCACCCCCTTTTGAGGTTGAACTGGAACGAAAACCCTTTAGGGCCACCAAAGAGTGCTGTAAAGGCGGTTACGGAAGCCCTGGTGGAGGCCAACCGCTACCCGGACTTTAAGATCGCCGCACTCAAAAAGAAGCTTGCACAGCGACATCAAGTCAATGAAGATGAATTGATGATAACGGCGGGCTCCACGGAGCTCCTAAGCTTGTTGGGGCAGCATGTGGGTCTGCAAAAAGGACAGATCCTTACCCCCTGGCCCTCCTTTCCTACTTTGATCCGTTTTGGCGAGCTTAGTGGCGCTACCATTAAAAAGGTTGACCTTAATTCGCAGGGAGTCATTGACCTGGAAGCCTTAAAACAAGCCATATCCCAGAACACTACCCTGATATTCCTGTGTAATCCTAACAACCCGCCATCCACGGAAGTGAGGCATGA
>JAOTYN010000050.1 GCA_029861825.1 Cyclobacteriaceae bacterium | reverse complement strand
AAATGGCCCTAATACCAGTTCCTCACCCTTTACGATATAAAATCCTACCCAAAAAAAGCCCAAAGCCTGCTTTAGTGCAGCCGCTACATTGGATAGATTTGCAATCAGGTCCTCTTCCCCATCCACCAAGGCATTTATCTGAGGTAGTAGGGCACGATACTTTTCTTCTTTACTTAAAGAGTCGGCAATAATGATCTCCTCAGCCATGGTTTTTTTGGTTGTAAAAAATTCGCAAACGATCCTCACCCAATAAACGCTCCTCCACACAATTAGTATTCATAACCGGGGCTTTAATACCTTCGCCAAATAAATGGGGAGCCACAAACACCCGTGCCTCATCCCAATGGTCCCCTTCCGTCATACTTTGCAGGAGCATGGCGCCTCCCTCCGCAAGCACACTTTGAATCCCTCTTTGGTGGAGATCCTGCCATATGTTTGCTAAGAACCCGCCCTTTGGCATCTTTATCCATGTCACATTTCCATCATTCCCCTCCTGGAGGTAGTTATAGCAGAGAGTCGGTACGGAACCATCAAATAACTTGAGGTCATTACTCAGGGACATGGTGGGGTCCAGCACTACTCGCAGCGGGTCCTTTCCTTCAAAGCCCCTGACGGTTAACTGCGGATCGTCGTATTGCGCCGTACCACGGCCCACCAAAATAGCATCTTCCTGTGCTCGGAATATGTGAACCAGCTGGCGTGATTGTCGGTTACTGATCCACTTGGAATCATAGTTGGGTTTGGCCATAAATCCATCAGCGGTTTGAGCCCACTTAAGTATGATATAGGGTCGTTGCCGTTCATGGTAAGTGAAGAATCTGCGATTCAGAAAGGCTCCAAGAGCGCCGGAGATTCCGGTAACCACCTCTACTCCTGCCTCTTTCAACTTGGCTACCCCTTTTCCCGAGACTTTGGGGTTTGGGTCCAGGTTGGCTATCACCACCCTTGGTATCTTCGATTCAATGATAAGATCCGCACATGGAGGAGTTTTCCCAAAGTGCGAGCAGGGCTCAAGATTGACGTAGAGCGTACAGTGGGACAACAAATTTGGGTCCCCAACGGCATTGATAGCTTCTACTTCTGCATGGGGGCCCCCATGCTCTCGGTGAAACCCTTCACCAATGATACCATCCTCAGTAACCAGCACACATCCTACCTGTGGATTTGGGCTTACCCTGCCCAAACCAGAAGCTGCCAGCTCCAGAGCTCGCTGCATATACTGTTCTTGAATATCCAATTAGTTCTAGATTGTGATCACAAAGTTATATTTTTATCTGGTTTTTGGTCAAAGCTAAATTGCTCATTTATAATGCTCATTTATATAAAGGACTTTATCCGGAAGATTAGTGAGGAACTAAAACCTCTTTACCAGCCCACCGAAGCTGAGCAAATTTCTTACTTACTGTTGGAGCAAGAATTGGACATCCGAAAACAAGACCAATTGCAAAACAGGGCTATGGAATTGACCGCGCTGCAGGCAAAGAAAATTCAGACCGCGGTGCAACGCCTACAAAATGGAGAGCCTATCCAGCACATCCTGGAGAAAGCACACTTTTACGGACGAGACTTTATAGTGGGTCCTCAAGTGTTGATACCCCGCCCGGAAACCGAGGAACTGATCGCTTGGGTACTTAAAGATCACATGCAAAAGGGTAAGCGGATACTGGACGTCGGCTGTGGTAGTGGCTGCCTGGCCATAACTCTGGCCCTGGAAATGAACCAGGCTCAAGTATACGCATTGGATGTCAGTGAGGCGGCGATGGATGTAGCCCGACTAAATGCCCAAAAGCTGAGCGCTTCTATAGAATTTTTTCAACTGGACATACTGCAGGAGAGCCCTCAATTAACGGATCTGCACATACTGGTTTGTAATCCTCCTTATGTACCCCAATCGGATCTGGAATCGATGCAGATGCAAGTGAAACAGCATGAACCGCATGGTGCCCTATTCGTGCCGGACGGGAATCCACTGATCTTTTATGAGCGATTGGCCATCGTGGCGCCCACCCTGCTGAAGCCTGGCGGTTGTCTCTACCTGGAAACATACCATGCGTTTGGACCCCAGGTAATCGCGCTGTTCCAGGATCCTTGTTGGGCAAAGGTGGAGTTGAGAAAAGATCTTCAAGGGAAAGATCGAATGATCAAGGCAACATTAGGACCGTAAGAGGGTTAGAATTTTAACTTTAGGGTGGCAAAAACACTAGCCGGCGCCTGAACCAAATATCCTGGGCCATCGATGGTTCCGTCAAAATTCACATCCACGGGAGCACCATTGGTAAAATACTGGGTGTCGAACAGGTTGTTAACCTGAACTACCAATTGATGAGCTTTCCAGTTCACACCCAATTGGGCGTTGAACACCATAAAATCTGGCATGGTTAAGTCCCCCTGATTAGTGAGCTCCAGGAATGACTCTCCCACATAGCGAGCGCTTAAGCCTACACTAAAATACCGGTTAACCTTATAATCGGCGTTGGCATTGATCAGCCACTCCGGGCTTAGGATGGGTGCTACATTTTCGAATGTTTCGGTGGTTCCGCCAGGGGCAAATTTTTTTATTTCGCTTTGCATAAAAGTGGCTTGTCCTCCTAGAGCCAAATCATCAAAAAGCTGCCACAACCAATCAATCTCCACTCCGGTACGGTAGCTATCCGCGATATTCTGCCGCAATTGCACAAAACCTTCGGGGATGAACGCTCCGGTAGGGGCAATCTCGTCGGTGAAATCCATATAGAAAAAATTAGCCTGAGCCTGAAATTTCTGGGTAATTATATTCAGTCCTAACTCCATATCGTTTACATACTCCGCTTTTACAGAATTTTCATCAAGCACTGCATCCAGATTGAAGGCGCTGATTACCGTAGATCCCAGTATATCGGCACGGGTAGGTTCCCGGCCACTGCGACCAAATGACCAGAAGAGACTGGCAAGTCCATTGAGCTGATAAGTAATGCCCACTTTGGGATTAAAAAACGTCCAGTCGCGCAGGGGTACAGTCAAGCCACTGATATTCACTCCCTGCGATGCCAAAAATGCCTGGTCAGGCTCCAGGTCCAGTGTGACCCTGCGAATTTGCAGATCGGCAAAGAATTTCCAATTACCCCATTGTCTTTGAGCTTTACCGAAAGCGCTCATTTCGTTTTTCTGAGTGTGGTCGCTGTAGTACGGGTTGGCCTTATCATCCAGAAATCCTTCTTGGTTTTTTCGCTTAAATACGTAACCATGTAATCCGGCATTGATCTCCCACCCTTCGCGGGTAATTCCGCTTAGTGCTGTCAATGCCCCAAAATGGTCGTTGTACAAGGGGAAATTCTGCTGGATCAGATTCCCGTTGCCGTCAACGAACCCAAAGGGAAAATCACCACCTGCTCCCCCGTAATATAAAGAGGATGCCAGACTCCAGTTGTCGTTGAAGGCATGGATATGCTGCAATTGAATCAGCTGCTGATTAAAATCATCTTCATCGTTGGGGTCCAGGTAGTTGGTGCGCGGCTCCTCGCGGACATCGTCTATTAGAACCGGCAGATAAGCTAATTCGTTGCGGGTTTGGCCCGCTAGCACGTTGATTTTTAAAATATTCTTCTCCCCGAAATACCCTCCGGAAAAGAAGAAGGACTCAGCATTGGTGCCGGAATTGAATTTATAACCATCGGAATAGGTCTTGGTGATGCGGGCCCCAAAGGCCCAACGATCATTTATCAAGCCGCTATTAAACCCCACACTGCCGCGGAAAGATCCAAATGAACCCGCTGTTAATTGTAGCTCCCCGCTGGAGTTTTCCTGGTTGATTGCCGACGTTTCGTAATTGATGGACCCGGCGTAAGAAGCGGTACCATTGGTACTGGTGCCCACACCCCTCTGAACTTGTACTGATTGCATGTTGTTACTGAAATCTGTGAAATTGGAGAAGAACACCCCTTGATCAACCATGTCGTTCAGGGGCACTCCGTTAAGGGTAATATTGATGCGTGTTTGATCAATGCCCCGCAAACGCATGAGGGCATAATTGGCAAAGCCGCTGCCGGATTCAGAGTGAGCTAAAATGGATGGTACTATGCGTTCTAAATTCAATACGGCATCTTGACCCCAGTATACTTTTTGAATATTCTCACGAGGCAAGGTCTTTTGGGCAGTAGGACTACCCTCCGGCGCTCTAAGGGCCTTGATCACCACCTCTTCTAACAGAAAGTTCGTATTCAAAACGATCTCCAAGCTACTTCGACCTTTGATCTCAACCCTTTGGGTCTTCAATCCCACAAAAGAGATCTCCAGCACCCGGTGACTTTCGTTCAGCTTTTGAAAACTGAATGCACCGCGCTCATCGGTAATGCTGAAAAGATCACTTTCCAGGATTTTTACCAACGCTCCTTCCAAGGGTTCTCTGGATTCCGCGTCCATTACGATTCCGCTAAGGGATTGCGCCCAAGAATTGTTAAGGCTCAGTAAAGCGGAAACCACCAGGACAATTAATCGTAGCATGTATTTGATAGTTTTTTGTTGAAACGGTGAAACTTTGAATAGGTATTAGGGGTTGCTCCTATTCGTTTATGTTTCCCCTTCCCTACGCCGGCATTATCCGGATCAGGTGCAGTCTTCCTCAAGACTTGGGTATATTCTCAGCCTGTATATGTATATTATAGGCACCCCTGTAACACCAAAGTTAACACTAAATTTTATAACCGCAAAGCTTGAAGGGCCTGCAGCGCTTGCTGGAAACGACTTTGACGGACACCCTGAATTCTTTTGAATGGATAGCCACTTTCTGTTAGTTCCTTCAGATATAGGCCTAACAGTTCTTCACGTTGATGCGGGTGCTCTCTCTGGGGATCCGGCTCCCAGGGAAGGTCTATGTCCGTTAGTAGGTATAGGTCGCAGCTAGAACGATTGATTTGCTCCAGGATCCAGGAATGGGTATGCCCGTATTTGTATTCGCTCCATATTTTAATGACCCGCAAATCGGTGTCACAGAACAACCAGGGGGGCTGGTTTTTTGCGGCCTGCTGTTCCCTGGCCCACTGCTCCTGAGCTATCTTCAGGAGGTCCGACTCCTCATAGGGCCGGGTTAGTTGATCCAAATATTCACGGGCAGACTCTGGCACCCAAGGAGCCTTATAATGCTCTGCCAGTTGTCGCGCCAGGGTGGACTTTCCCGTAGATTCCGGTCCGATGATCACCACCTTCTTCATGCGGCAACCACAGACTGATTCATGGTTTTCTTCCAGGCCAGATATCCTGCTATCGCCATGCCAATGTAGAACAAATAGAGCAGGCAATAGAAATAAAGATCCTTATAGAAGTAGATCCCGGTTGCCAGTACATCCACCACCAGCCACCACATCCAATTCTCGATCTTCTTGCGGGCGGTGAGCCACATGGCCGCAAAACTTAAAACTGAGGTGGTACTATCCCAATAGGCAAGTGACGCATCGGTGTAGGTGTTGAGCAGGTAGCCCCAGGCCATAATTCCTAGGACCGATATGATCAGCAAAGCCGCCCAGGTATTGAAGCCTATGGTAGTCACCGGAACCTCCTCCTGCCCTGACTTTTTTCCGTAAACCCAGTAGTACCAGCCATAAATATTCATACCCAAAAAGAAGATGTGCAAAATGAAATCGGCATAGAGGCGAGCCTGAATAAAGATCACAAAGGAGATGAGTACATAGGCAATGCCCAGGGGCCAGGTGAGGATACTTTGACGGATCAGAAATAATACACACAGCACCCCGAAAGCAAAGCCCAGGAACTCCAAAACCTTCATGTTTAAGGCATAATAAAAGACCTCCTGAAAAAACTCCATTGTCTCCATGGGGGCCAAAGTTACGGGATATCCGTCAACCTGCAAGCACCACTTTTGGGGTCTGGGGCAAATTAATGAGCGTTTGTTTTCATATGTTCTACAATCTGAGTAGCTTTATCCGGCAAATAATAGCTCTTAAATTATTTGCCATGTTCCTCGATTCCTCCAGATTCCTATTCGAAGCACTGACCTACGACGACGTATTACTAAGTCCGGGTTATTCCGAAGTGCTGCCCCGCGATACCCAGGTTACCAGTAAACTTTCCCAAAATATTCACCTAAATATTCCCTTTCTTTCAGCTGCTATGGATACGGTGACGGAATCGGAACTAGCCATTTCTATGGCCCTGGACGGTGGCATTGGATTCATTCACAAGAACATGAGTAAAGAGGCCCAGGCGGACCAGGTCAGAAAGGTAAAACGTTCTCAAAGTGGTATGATCCTGGACCCCATAACCCTTAACGGTAAGTCCACTCTGGGTGATGCTGCCCAAATCATGAGGGAATTCAAGATTGGAGGGATCCCCATCATCAACAGCGACGGCAAACTGGCGGGGATCATTACCAACCGCGATCTACGATTCCAAAAGGACTTGAGCATTCCGGTGATGGATATTATGACCAAGGAGGAGTTGGTAACGGCCGGAGAGGGTATAAGCTTAGAAGAAGCCGAAGAGATCCTTATGGAGCACAAAATTGAAAAGCTGCCTATTGTGGATAAAGAAGGGAACTTGCGGGGGCTCATTACCTACAAAGACATTTTAAAGAACAGCGACCGCCCCAACGCCTGTAAAGACCAATATGGTCGCCTGCGTGTAGGCGCTGCGGTCGGGGTCACCAAAGACACCATGGAACGCATTGAACTGCTCGTTGATGCCGGAGTAGATGTAGTAACCATCGATACTGCCCACGGGCACTCCAAGGGAGTGATCAATGCCTTAAAAGAAGTGAGGAAAGCGTTCGGTGATTTGGAATTGATCGTGGGTAATGTGGCAACCGGTGAAGCGGCCAAAGCTTTGGCGGACGCTGGCGCCAACGCTGTGAAAGTAGGGGTTGGACCTGGGAGCATTTGTACCACCCGGGTGATTGCCGGTGTGGGAGTACCGCAATTGTCTGCCGTTTACCTAGCCAGCGAGGCTCTAAAATCATATGACGTACCGGTAATTGCGGATGGCGGTATTCGTTTCTCCGGGGATGCCGTGAAAGCACTGGCCGCCGGGGCCAGTAGTGTCATGATAGGCTCCATGCTGGCGGGTACCGAAGAAGCACCGGGAGAAGTGATCATCTATGAAGGGCGAAAGTTTAAATCGTACCGGGGAATGGGATCAGTCGATGCTATGGAAGACGGATCAAAGGATCGTTATTTCCAGGACGCCGAAGACGACCTCAAAAAATTAGTACCCGAGGGTATCGTGGGCCGGGTACCCTATAAAGGCGACGTTTCGGAAGTGCTGTACCAGATGATAGGAGGTTTAAGAGCCGGAATGGGGTACTGTGGTGCCAAAGACATCGATGCCCTACATCAAGCGAAATTTGTCAAGATCACTAATGCAGGGGCTAGGGAAAGCCACCCCCATAATATTCAGATTACCCGGGAAGCCCCCAATTACAGCAGATAAGGCGATTTTCAAATACCCTTCAAAAAACACCCCTCTGCACCGGTATCAGAGCGGAGACGTATAACCAATATATTTCGTAAATTGCGTGCTGATTTTTTTGTCTTCAATTTTCCAATAAATGTCGCCAAAAAGTACCGTAAGACTTACCACCTTTACTGCGGTTTTAGCCTGGATCGCACTTACGGTAGTCGATCTGTTTTTGGGTTTTGAATTGAAGAACAACGTCAATACGGGAGTCCCTAACTTCCTGTCGGGAACCTTCCTTACCGTTTACATCGTGGCCTTGTTCTATTTCTACAAGCAAAAAGTGGAGAATGCCGATAGCATCAACTTTATTGATCTGCTGTGGAGGGTATTCGTTACGGGACTGGTAGCCACCATTGTTTCAGTTTTTATTCAGTTCTTCCTGTCGTTTATTGCCGGCACCAAGCTAGGGGAGCATGAACTGATGCAAAGCTTCCTCTACCATATTAACCTGGGTTTGATTCTGGCTTTCGTGATCTCCACTTACATGGTATGGAAAAAGTTAATTCTGTACCAGAAAACGAAATCCCTGATCAGGACCTGGCAGGTGTTTGAATACTCATTCCTGGTTAGTTTACTTTTTTATTTTCTCCCCTATCAGTTTTTTGATATCCCTTTCACGGTGGTATTCGCTTTCTTGGTTAGCCTGGGATTGATTGTATCACTAAACCTGAAATGGGTAGCCTATTTGAATTTCAAACAGAAATGGAAGAGCATTTTATTGGTACTGCTGGTAATCCTCTACCTCACGTATTTCCTGGTGTATATTATCCGTAATTCAGGAAACGGCATCCTCATATCGGATCTGATCAACCATGTTTCGGTTCTGGCAGTATTTGCGTTTATTCTTTTTTATGCCATCGCCTCTTTGTTAGTAACTCTATTTAATTTACCTACTACCTCCGTATTTGAGCAGAAACTTGAAGAAGTCGTAAATTTTCAAAGGTTAAGCCAATCCAGCCAGACCGGCCAAAACCAGGATGAGATCTTCGAATTGCTGTTGGACAGTTCCATGAGTGCTACATTTGCCAGAGCTGCCTGGTTCGAGCCCATTAATCAAACCGAAACCGTAAAGATCATCCGCAAAAATATTCCTAATAACAAAATCCAGGAGGTCAAGGACACCTTCAATAATCAACGATTAAAGAAAACTGTACTGCCCGCCTTTCGGAATATCAGAGGTGGAGGTGACAGCACCTTAATTGAAAACATCAGTGATTCTGCTTATAAATCCATTCTGGTGTATCCTTTGGAAGTACAGAATGAGAAGATTGGCACCATGGTGCTGTTAAAGGAAGTATCGGATGGATTTAACAAGGACGGGATCAATATTGTCAACACGTTCGGCAATCAGGCGGCGGTATCTATTGAGAATTACCGCTTGCTGCAAAGCGCCATCGAGAATGAGCGCTATCAGGAAGAGCTGAATATTGCCAAGCGCGTACATGAAAGCCTGCTGCCTTCAATACTAGAGTCCAACGATCATTTCGATATCTCTGCCTTCTCCGGAGCTGCCGATGAAGTAGGCGGCGATTATTTTGACTTCCATAGAATTTCAGAAGACAAGCTGGTGTTGGTAATCGGTGACGTTTCTGGGAAGGGCACATCAGCAGCCTTCAATATGTCTCAAATGAAGGGAGTATTTCACAGCCTGGCACAGTTGGACCTCAGCCCGGCGGAGTTTTTGGGTAGAGCTAATGACGCTTTGAGCCGCTGCCTGGAACGTACTTCTTTTATTACATTATCGTACTATGTGGTGGATACCGCGTTGAAATCCCTGGAATTCAGCCGGGCTGGACACTGCCCCAGTATATTTTATAAACAATCACAAGGTGAAGTGCAACTGATAAAGAGTAAGGGTTTGGGGTTGGGAATTATACGCGATCAGGAGTACTGCAAATACATTGAAACGAACAATTTAAACTATACTTCCGGAGATTTGTTAGTGCTGTATACCGATGGCATTACTGAAGCCAAAAATCCTGCAAATGAAGAGTTCGGTTACGACCGACTGCAACAAGTTGTGCAGAATAACGTAGAGAAATCCGCGAAGGAGTTGCAAGATATTATTATTGATACTTTATATGAGTTTACTCAAACTAAGCACATAGAGGACGATTATACCACTATGATCCTGAAGTTTAAGTAAAAACCCAAACTAACGTTAACCGTTATTATAATTATATGCATATATCGAGTGTTTTAGAGGAAGACCACTACATTATCACCATCAATGGTGATGTAGATGCCAGTTCTTCCATTCACCTTGACGAGGCTATGAATGAGGCCATTCATGGTGGGCATTCCAAGATTTTAATTGACTGCAGTGCTTTAAATTATATTTCCTCTGCCGGTCTGGGCGTTTTCATGTCCTACCTGGAAGAGCTCAAAGCTAAAAATATCCATATGGTATTATTCGGCTTGAATGAAAAAGTGGAAAATGTCTTTAAGGTACTGGGGTTGGACCAGCTGCTTAACATACAACCCAGTAAGGATCAGGCTAAGCAAGAATTCCATGGATAATCAATTAAAGGTAAATTGCCAGAAAGAGCGGCTTCGGGATGTGCGGGTGTTTGTAGAAAAACATTTGAAAAAACACGGAGTTCCGGAGGTGGAAGTGGGTAAAATGGTATTGGCAGTCGATGAGGTATGTGCCAACCTTATGATCCACTCTCATAAGTGCGACCCCCAGAAGCACATTGGTATCAAAATTAACGTGAAACATGGTAAAGAAGTAGTTTTTGATATCTCCGATTACGGTGTCGGTTTCAACTTCTGTCATTACAAAGAACCTTCAATTGACGACATTATTAAACAAAAGAAAAAGGGAGGAGTAGGTTTGATCCTGGTGAAAAGGATCATGGACCATATGGAGTTCATCAGAAAACACAACCGCAACGTATACCGGCTGGTGAAACGATTACAAGCCGCCTAAACCCCTCATTTTAACATTTTTTGACATCAGGCTAACCCCAGGTCTGTAAAAAAATCATTAAACTTGCAGATAAATTTTTTAGCATCCAGGTGAATTTCCATAACATTACTAGTATCAGCCTTAATATATTGGTATTGAGCTGCTTGGCTTACGGTTGCTCCACCATAAAAAACACCGGATCCCAAGAGATCATTACCATCGACCAGCGCTCCGTAACCACGGAGGAGTTCCTTTATGTTTTTGAGAAAAACAATCTGAATCAGAACCTGGAAGTGGTTACTGAGGACGACGTAAGGGATTATCTGGACCTGTTTATCAATTTTAAGCTCAAGGTCCTTGAAGCGGAGGCCCAAGGACTTCATCAGGATCCTGACTTTATCAGTGAACTTGAAGGTTACCGCAAACAACTGGCTCAACCGTACCTTACCGAAACCCAGTTCATGGATTCCTTGGTAAAGGTTACCTATGACCGTTTGGGCGAAGAGGTGAATGCCTCTCACCTATTGATCAGGGTAGCAGAAGATGCCAACCCAGCTGATACCTTGGTGGCCTACCGCAAGATCGAAGAAATACGGGCAAAGGTGGACGCTGGAGGTGATTTCAACAGCTTGGCACAGCAATTCTCAGAAGACCCTTCAGCCAGTCAAAATGAGGGGCAATTAGGATATTTTTCCGCCATGCAGATGGTATACGATTTTGAAAATGCGGCTTACGGACTCAATATCAATGAAGTTTCACAGCCTGTGAGAACCCGATTTGGCTATCATTTAATTAAGGTGCATGACAAACGAGCTTCTCACGGAAAGATCCAGGTGGCCCATATTTTGATCAGGGCAAATCCTGCCATTCCAGCTCAGGACTCACTGGCCGCCGCAGAAAAAGCCTTTGAAATATACCGGTTGGCCAAAAAAGGTGAAGATTGGGACCTGCTTTGCCGGCAGTTTTCCGAAGATACCAGCACCAAATTGAAAGGAGGATCCCTTCCTTGGTTCAAAACAGGCGATCTCAGCAACATCCCGGCTTTTGAAAAAGCCGCCTTTGCGTTGGTGGATGTAAATGAAATTTCTCAACCTGTTAAAACTCCTTATGGATGGCACATCATACGCCTGGAGAATCGGCTGGGATTGGAGCCTTTTGAGGAATTGGAACCGCGGATAAGAGCTAACCTTACCCGCAACTCCAGGGGAGACCTCAACAAACAAGCCCTGGTTAAAAGATTAAAGGCGGAAAATAATTTCCAGGAAATGCCTCAAGCCCTGGATATTGCATTAACACATGCCACAGATTCGCTGTTACAAGGAATTTGGCAGTCCGATCCCGCCTGGAATGACCAAGCCAATACGCTGTTCTTAATTAATGAAATGTCTGTCACCCTCGGTGATTTTTATCAGTATCTTGAAACCAATCAACCCTTTCAAAAGGGTAGTTCAGCTGCTCAAAAAATGACGGGGGCCTACAGCCGATTCAGCGAGGAACGGCTCATTAGATATGAAGAGCAAAATCTGTCCACCAAGTACCCGGAATACCGTCTGCTCTCACAAGAGTATCGAGATGGTCTGTTGCTGTTTCAACTGATGGAAGATAAGGTTTGGAATAAGGCGGTAGAAGACTCAGCCGGGCTCAATAGTTTTTTTGCTCAGCATCGGCAATTATATCAATGGGGCCCACGTGTACAAGCTACCATTTTCAATGCGGCAGACCAACGAACATTAGACCAGGTGGTGAAATTCCTGAATGAAGGCAGCATGGAATACTTAAAGTATGATTTTTCAGGATCAGAATTGTCGCTCAACAAAGCGCAAATAAAAATTCTGGATAATATCGCTCGTCAACTGAAACAGGGATCCAAGCGATACCTGGTTTTGGAGTACCCAGATGATGCCCAAAGCAAAAAAGTTCGCGACCTGTTAATGACCCATTTGACGAATTACAAAATTGCTGATCGCGTTAAGGAAAATAATTCAGGCAATTATCAAGGATTCATCGCCTATGTGGCGAGCCGTTCTCCTCAGGACCTGGCCGCTAAATTAAATGAAAAACAGCCCCTTACACTACAAATTGAGAATGGACGTTTTCAAAAAGGCGATAATCCCCTGGTGGATGAGGTCCCCTGGCAACCAGGACAGAGAGTAGTGGAAAAAGACGGCCGTTTTATTTTAGTCAATATTGAGCAAGTGCTGCCTGCTGGAAACCAGGAATTGAGCGAGATAAAAGGACAGGTAATTTCCGATTATCAAGTGGAATTGGAAAAGCTGTGGTTGGATGAATTGAAGAACAAATATCAGGTTACCATTAACGAAAAAGCTGTTAAGAATGTGTATGAAATGTATGAAAAATAGCTTTATGGTGTTGCTAACGGGTTTAGCCCTCGGCGGCTGTGACCTGTTCAAGATCAAAGAAGAACTTCCGCAGATGGAGCCCGATAAAGTTGCAGTGGCCAGGGTTTTTGAGAATTTCCTGTACGAAGAGGACCTGGAAGGTTTGACCAGTGAGGCCATCAACTCTGAAGACAGCGCCGATATTAGCGACCGTTATGTGAGGAGCTGGATCCAAAAACAGCTGTTGCTCAACAAGGCTTATGACGAGATCAATTTTGACGAAGCGGAGTTACAGCGTAAAATTCTGGATTACCGTTATGCTTTGATGGTGCATGAATACAAGCAACTCCACATTGACCAGAATCTGCGCACCGAGGTCTCGGAAGAAGAAATACAACAGTATTACACCAATCATGAGGACAATTTTGAGCTGAAGCAGAACATTATTAGGGGTCTTTTTATTAAACTGCCAGTAGAAGCACCCCGAATTTCCAAGGTAGGTAAGCTGATCCGATCCAAAAAACCGGAAGATCGCGATGAACTAGTCTCCTATTGTTATCAATTTGCCAGTTTTTATTCTGTTGAAGATACCGTGTGGTTGAACTTTGATGATGTGATAAAGAATACGCCCCTTTCCAGTATCCCTAACCAGGAACAATATCTTAAATCCAATAAATACGTAGAAACTAATGATCAGAATTTCCAGTATTTCCTGTATATATATGAATACAAGATAACCGATCAGATCTCCCCTCTGGAATTTGTAAGGGACAATATCGCAGAAATAATTGTTAACAGACGGAAGATCGCCCTGGCCAATAAACTTGAAAGTGACATTTATACCCAAGCATTGAACAATAATGATTTCGAGATATTTAATGAGGAATAGTCTAATCGCCATCTTGATGGCACTGGCTCTGGTGGTCAATGCCCAGGATAAAGGAGCAGTCATCGACAAGATCATCGCAAAGGTGGATGATAAGATGGTTTTAAAATCCGACCTGGAAGCAGCTTATTTGCAGTATTTATCCAGCGGGCAACCCACTAATAGCAATACAAAGTGCGGACTCCTAGAAAGCCTGGTAGTAAACAAATTACTAGTGGCCAAAGCAGAGATCGATTCTGTAATAGTAACAGAAATCGAAGTGGAGCAAAACCTCAATCAGCGGGTGCAAATGATCCTCTCGCGCTTCGGAGGCGATCCGGCAGCACTAGAGAGTTATTACGAAAAATCCATGGATCAAATACAAGATGAGATCCGGGCCGACGTGAGAGAGCAGCTAATCGTCCAGCGTATGCAAGGGACTATTACCGCCGATCTCAGCGTGACACCCGCTG
>JAOTYN010000414.1 GCA_029861825.1 Cyclobacteriaceae bacterium | reverse complement strand
ATACAAGGGTAAATTCGATATGGGTTGGGATGGGGCTCGCGAGCAGATCATCGCCCGCCAAAAAGAATTAGGTATTATACCTGAAAACACCCAGTTGACAGAGCGCATTGATGAGATACCCGCCTGGGAGTCCTTGAATGATGATGAAAAACGCTTGTACGCCAAGCAAATGGAAGTGTTCGCTGGCCAAATGGAACATGTGGATTATCAGATCGGTCGTATCGTAGAAACTTTAGAACGCATCGGTGAGCTTGATAACACCCTCATTTTCGTAACCGCAGACAATGGAGCCAGTGGAGAAGGTGGACTGTCTGGTACTTTCAACGAAACCTATGTACTAAATGGCCTTCAAACATCCTTTGAGTCTAACATGCGTAATTTAGACAGATGGGGCCAATGGGATACTTATCCGCACTACCACGCCGGGTGGGCCATGGCTGGAAACACACCCTTCAAATACTTCAAACAAAGCGAACACCGGGGAGGTCAGCAGGATCATTTGGTGGTGCATTGGCCCAATGGCATACAGGCTAAAGGTGAAGTAAGGGGACAGTACCACCACATTAGCGATATCGCACCCACTATCCTGGAGGCCGCTGGTATTGAGTTTCCCGAAGAATATCATGGTATCAAACAAATGCCCTTTACCGGAAAGTCCATGCTTTATTCCTTTAATGAAGCAGATGCAGCAGACGTAAAAACCAAACAGTACTATGAGATGTTTGGTAACCGTGCCATCTACGCTGATGGCTGGAAAGCGGTATGCCTGCATGCCAACCGCATGCCCTGGAACGTCAACGTAAGGGGAGACTTTGCCGATGATGTATGGGAACTCTACCATGTGGAGGAGGACTTTTCAGAGAGCAACGATCTGGCAGAAGAGAATCCTGAAAAGCTGGAAGAGTTAAAAGCCCTCTTTGATGAGGAGGCTTGGGATAACAATGTCTATCCGCTCTACGATGATATGATCAAGCGCCTGACCGCGGTAAACGATGTGCTCTTCGGTGATCAAAAAGAATTTATGTACTACGCTCCCGGAGCTATCAGGATTGCTGAAAAAGCTTCAGTTCCCGTAAAGGGCAGATCGCATACTATCGAGACTACCATCGACCTTCAAGGTGATGAAGAAGGCGTGATCGTGGCTTGTGGTGGTATGACTGGAGGCTATACCATGTATATCAAAAATGGCAGGGCCCACTACGACTACAACTTCCTGGATGGGGAACATCATCATCTGGTTTCTCCACCTTTACCTACCGGTAGCACCGAACTTAAATTCCATTTTGAATTGGACAAAGAAAATGTGGTAATGGGACAACCCTGGCCGGGAACGGGTAGTTTGTTTGTGAATGGAGAAAAGGTGGATGAAAAGTACTTTCCTACCACCCACATTTCAACATATTCTTTAGCGGAAACCTTCGATGTGGGCATGGATACCGGTACTCAGGTGGACCCTGACTATGAAGGCGATCCCTTTGCTTTTACCGGGACTTTGGATCGGGTTAAAGTGACTTTGACGGAATAGAAGAAATCCTCGGATTTATTCCGGAGTCTTCTTTATCGAGCTTGCGATTGACGGTTTATGGTTGGATTAACCTCCGTCAACCCTGCCTCCGGCAGGCAGGCGTTATCGTGGTCCGTCCATCATTTAAAACCAAAAGGCTCTAACATGAAAACATTCCCAGGTAAGATTTTACTCCTTGCCGCAATAGTGGTCCAAGCTTGCGCCCCAGTAAAAGTAATGGATGCTTGGAAGAGAGATAATGTCAGCACCATAAAGGATCAAAACATCCTGGTAATCGCCAGGACTTCCAACAAATTGGCGCGCATTGCTTTTGAGGAGGAGATCGCCGATCAGATCCGATCTGGTGGTATGAAAGCCATTGAAAGTTTTAATAAAATGCCCGAGCTAAAGCCGGACCAAAAACTTTCCAAAGAGCAGGTTGAGGCCCTAAAAAAAATGCTGCAGGATCAGGGATTCAACGGAGTGGTGGTGAGCGTTATTAAAGATGTTCAGGAAACCACCAGGGTGATGGAAGAAGGAGGGTACTATGCGGGAGAGTCTTATAGGGCTTATTATCCCGTGTATTATGGAGACTTCTATGGTTACTATGCTCATCCCAGGTCGTATTCTGACTATGGGACCTATGTACCCAGCACTGTCACTACTTATACATCCAAGACTTATATTTTGGAAACTACAGCTTATAATCTGGATCAACCGGAAGATAAGCAATTGGTAGCGGTGGTGACTTCCAGAATAGAGAATCCACAAAATGTGGCTACCACTGCCAAACAGTATGCTAAAGCCATTGCCAAAGGGTTAAAATAACCACAAACACTTAATCTCAGAATCGCAAAGTAGAACGAGACCATAATTTAAATCCCTACAGATGAAATTCATTAAAAAAACCGTACTACTACTGATGGCCTTAACCATGACCATCAACGTATCTCAGGCTCAGGATCCGCTTCCCAGCGAAGATGCCTTACAAAATGCCTATCCAAAACGAACGAATTATTCTCCCTACGCGGGCCGAAACTTCCCCACCCAGGTATACTGGGGAGATACCCATTTACATACAGGCATGTCAATGGATGCTGGCGCCTTTGGGGCCAGGTTATTGCCGGAGGATGCCTACCGCTTTGCACGAGGTAAAGAGATCCGGTCCTCCACGGGCCAGATGGTGAAGTTGAGCCGGCCACTGGATTTTCTGGTAGTGGCCGATCATTCCGATAACATGGGATTTTTCCCCCGTTTGTTATCTGGTGAACCTTCTATGCTGGCTGATCCTATTGGTCGTAAGTGGTACGATATGGTACAAGCAGGAGGTCAGGAAGGGGTGAAGGCAGCTGTAGAGATCGTGCAATCACTCACACAGAACACCATGCCCCCAGCGCTGGCTTCTTTGCCAGGTACGGAAGCCTACCAATCGGCCTGGAGAGTTACAGTTGATGCCGCTGAAAAGTACAATGATCCCGGTACATTCACGGCCTTTATAGGATATGAATGGACTTCTACCGACAAAGGATTTAATCTTCACAGAGTGGTGGTTTATCGAGATGGAGGGGAACGGGCCAGCAGGATTGAACCTTACACCACCATTCCACCTTTGGGAAGCCCAAATCCCATTGACTTATGGAAATGGATGAGTGATTATGAGTCGAAAACAGGCGGTAGATTATTGGCCATAGCTCATAATGGCAATATGAGTAACGGCTGGATGTTTCCCGAAACTACCAACCGTTATGGAACGGCCATTGATAAGAATTACGCCGGCAATCGCATACGTTGGGAACCCCTATATGAAGTCACCCAGATAAAAGGAGATGGTGAAACGCATCCTTATCTGTCCACTACTGATGAATTTGCGGATTACGAAACCTGGGCTGTTGGAAACCTGGATCTGACGGAACTGAAAACCAACGACATGCTCAAAGGCGAATATGCTAGAAGCGGTCTGCTAATGGGCTTGAAACTGGAACAAAAGCTGGGCATTAATCCCTACAAGTTTGGGCTGGTAGGCGCTACCGATAGTCATACTGCCTTGTCCACCGCTGAAGAAGATAATTTCTTTGGGAAGCACTCCGGTATGGAACCCAATGAAAAACGCATGGAACACCCCATGGCAAAAGTAGGTGAAAACGAATATTCCGGTTGGATGCCCGCAGCTGCTGGTTATCAGGGTGTCTGGGCCCGGGAAAACACCCGTGAAGCTCTCTTTGATGCCATGATTCGCAAAGAAACTTATGCCACCACCGGTCCCAGGATCATCGTGCGCTTTTTTGGCGGATGGGATTTTAATGATGCCGATACCAAGAGT
>JAOTYN010000048.1 GCA_029861825.1 Cyclobacteriaceae bacterium | reverse complement strand
CGATGTCGGCTCGTCACATCCTGGGGCTGGAGAAGGTCCCAAGGGTTGGGCTGTTCGCCCATTAAAGTGGCACGCGAGCTGGGTTCAGAACGTCGTGAGACAGTTCGGTCCCTATCTGTTGTGGGCGCAAGAAGCTTGCGAGGGTCTGTCCTTAGTACGAGAGGACCGGGATGGACCAACCTCTGGTGTACCGGTTGTGGTGCCAACTGCACCGCCGGGTAGCTAAGTTGGGAAGAGATAAGCGCTGAAAGCATCTAAGTGCGAAACTCGCCTCAAGATGAGGCTTCTTTATAAGGGTCGTTAGAGACGATAACGTAGATAGGTTGCAGGTGTAAAGCCAGAGATGGCAAAGCCGAGCAATACTAATTACCCGTACACTTTCACTTAACCATTTACCTGGTGCGCCCTTTCGTTTTTCTATTCTGTGACAACACGTCAAAAAGTATTAAAGATCTTATGGTGACTATAGCACCGGTGTCCACCTCTTCCCATTCCGAACAGAGCAGTTAAGCCCGGTAGCGCTGATGGTACTGCCTTCACCGGTGGGAGAGTAAGTCGTCGCCAGATTTTATTAGATGAAGAGTACCGCTACCCGTGGTACTCTTTTTTTGTTTAGGCCCCCAAGAGGTCCAAAAGAACGCCCGCTAAGCTTAATGATTGAAGATTGGCGATTAGCCATCCGGCGATCGGCCATCTTAAGATCGGTCCATCCATCAAATTTATTTTCCTCAATCTCAACTACTGCTACTATCAATGGGTAATTTAATAATGGGTGGGTGGGGGGCGCCCCGGGCTTAGATGAATAAAACTAATGGGCAAAAATGACTCCTGATCTTCATGGGGATATACCTGTAGTTCCCGGCTCTGAAATTATCTGCTGTGGGTCCGCAGGTGAAGAGCAGACCTCTTTGATCATCTACCCCGTCTCACGTCTACCCTGCCGGCCGGCACCGGTCACCGACACGCCAAAATCGCTAAGGTGACGGCTCGGGCCAAAGCCTTGCCCCTCCGTTGATGCTACGGCAGCACGCGGATGGTGACGGCTCGAAGGCAGGTGTCTCCCATCCACCGTTTTAACCGCCAAAGCCTTCATCGGCTGTCGAAGCCTGAGCGAAGGAGGTGGCGAAGGTGGTCCACCGTCTCCCGTCCAACGTCAATAGCAAAGAGTAAGATTATTCGAAAAATCCAGTTCACTCCAAGTCAAAGGAACTACATCTTGCTCATTGTTGATAGTTAAAACGCTCCAATCACCGCTCTGCTGCAGGAAACCATTCACCTCTACGGTTTCTCCGATGCGTGCCGCCAGATCTTTTGCAGTACCTTCTTTCATGATCATCAAATGATAGTTCACCCTGTCCAATTTATCCCGGACTTTTAATACTGCTGGGATACCACCGGATATACAGCGGATAGCACAAGACCTGTGAGGTTTTCCCCAACCTGGCTTCATAACTCCGAAGTAACATTTGGCATCTACAATTTCACCCACGAATTTAGTTTGTTCATACTGTACATTGGCAGGTGATATTTGAGTCCATTCCGGTATGCCAGCCGGTCGTACCGCAGATTGCATGTTCTGAGGATCATTAACTTCCAGTAAGGTCTTGCCGTCATAGTAGATCAAATGTCCCTTTACCGATACCCAGGTTCCCAGATTTTGCTTCCATAACTCGGTTAGCCCCTGGCCCCCGATTTTACCGAATTTCACTAATGGGATGGTTTGCAGTACCGGCATTTGATCCAGTTTTACGTTTTGGTAGTAATGAATGGATGGAACAGGATAATCGCTCAGGAATCCGGAAATTGTGGTTTCTTCTGCATATTCATAAGTACTGCCGGCAAATCCGCGTTGCTGTGAAGCCAGTACCCAGGCCAAAAGCAATACTAAGGCAGCTAGTAATATGATAACTCTTTTGAGGTGCTTGCCGACGCCCGGAGGTGCTTTGGGATTATATCCTATATAAAACTCAGCCATCTTTTGAAAAATGGATTTTACACGGTTCGACGTAGGTGCCGGCGGGCAGGCCCTGGGGGTTTACCCATATTTCCTCACCGACCGTCTTAACTTCATAGGTGACCACTTTCTCATCGAAAGGCGGCGGTGAGGTCCCATTTGCCGGCGAATACTGATAGCCGTGCCAAGGACAAGTAATGCAACCGTCGACAATACGACCCTCACTCAACGGTCCGTTTTGATGTTTACAAGCATTATCCACGGCCGATAAGTTACCTTCGTACCTGAATATAGCAATGCTTTGATTCCCTATTTGTGCCAGTTTTGCGCGACTCTCTTTTATATCATCAATCATACCTACTTTAACATACCCATTTTCAACAACGGCTTTGAGTTGACGATCTCGCCGGTAAGTCTGATACCCACTGGCAACATGCAGGATAACCACCAGCCCTAAACCCAACGCCAATGTCACGATCAACAAGGGTGAATTTTCTATTTGAACGACCCCCAGTAGTACGTGCATAATGACCAGGGCATAGGCTACATAAACCAGCATATGCAATGACTTCCACACTTTCGGACTGAGATTTTTTAACCAAAAATCGTGACTACTGACAGCCATTAGAAATAAAATTATCAGTGCCACAAACCCCAGTGACTGGAAAGGAAATCTCATTAATTCTCCGTAATGGGTGTTGGATACAAAAACGGAGACCAGTGGATTAATGTCGCCAAAGGCATGGAACTGCAAAATGCTGAATAATCCATGTGCCAATGCTATAATAAACATGGTCACGCCTAGGTGCCGACGATTATATAGTAAGGGTAGGAACCTCTTATCCAAGCGACTAAGTGGTCCGATTACTAGAATGACATGCAGCATAATCAGCGCTAAAGACCCGGTAGATCGGGCAATCAACGTAGGGGGGACTACCTCAGGATGATACCATAAGTTAAAGAGCACAAAGCTGATCAGGTACAAGGCCACCAAACCCACCATTACCAGATCATAGATCTTTTTTTGACGATTCCATAAAACTGCTTGGTAGTTGACACTCATGACTATAGCGCGATTTTATGAAACACTGTACGGTTTATGGGGTCGTAGAAAAGCAGGTACTGACCATGGACCACTTCGCCATTGGTGCCAAAATAATAAGTATTTCTGCTGTCAATCTGACCAAGCATTTGAGCCAAATTAATATCGTCCGAATCATCAGACGCTAAAAATATGCTGGCACCAGGTACCCTTAGTGCTTGTTTTAAGGTAATCTCTACACCTGGGTTGTCCGCACCTTTGAGAATACTGATGCTAACCAGATCATCCTCACTTAATTTTTCGACAGAAGCGTCCTGCGGTCTTTGATGGGAAATGATTTCGCCAAATTTATCTTTAGGAATAGCCAGTAACGCGGCAACAAAGCCCACTGGTAGTAAAACTGCTAGTACGATCCAGGTCCTAAAATGTCGATTACGTAGTTGATAGATCATGACCTGTCTCTCCACTTTCTCCATAGCCATGGCCAAAAAGTCACTATCCCAGGAAAGATCAACATTTTAAACCCCCAGCTACTCCCTTTGGCTCCTTGGTCCAAATGGGATAACCCTTTGACGTATAGAGTGATGCCAAAGATTAGGCCGGCGACGATGTATAGTAATACCACCATGAGGGCGGTAGTTACCAAAGATGATATCCACATATAACTGCTTTGCAAAAGGAATATAATATAGAAAATCTCTGGGCAAAAAGTAATTAGCTTCTGCTTCTAGCCAATTTTTTATAAGCAAAAAGATCCATACGCATTCGGTAAGCATCCTTAAAGGACATAAAAGATTGCCCCCTGTGCTTATTGAAGACACTTAAACGATATATAACGTTCCATTGCCTGATAATATCTTTAAAGGCCTGTATAATTGAGTAGGAAGGATCATAAATGTGAGCGGGCTCCGCACCCACGCCGTTGATTTCCAGTATTTTTACATGCCCTGCCTTTAAGGCTTCAAGACTAGCACATTTCAGATCGAAACGTCCAAAATAAATACCGTCCAACTGATGGCTGATGCCATCGAAAACTTTAGTTATTTGATCGTCTATCAAATGATTTCCGTTGATAAACAGGGCTCCTCGACAGTGATTTCCCAGGGGGACCAGTTCCACCAATTCGCCATTTGCCGGAACACGATCCATTAGGTGGGCATGGGTTTGCATTAAGGTGTTCAGTTGTAGCTTGGCTCTATCAGACTTTTTGATCAGTTCTAAGATGTTGGATGTCCCGTCTCCGTGTACTGTTAGGTACTTTTTGATGGTAAGGGATGAAACAGTCCCGGATGTTTGGTTGGGAAACCGGTAGTACATGACACTGAGTTCCATGGAACTGTCTATGTATTCCTGCAGCAAAAAGTCCACTTTTAGTTCTAGTAAATACTCCGCTAATTCCTCTTGGTTAGTTATTTTCTTAACTAAAAATCCCCGGGATCCAATATTAGGCTTAGCAATTAAAGGAAAGTCCAGTCCCGAAGTTTTTAGATTCTGTAATACCTCTTCAAGCTCATGGCCATTTTCCACATACATG
This sequence comes from Cyclobacteriaceae bacterium, assembly GCA_029861825.1. Classification (GTDB taxonomy): domain Bacteria; phylum Bacteroidota; class Bacteroidia; order Cytophagales; family Cyclobacteriaceae; genus JAJCYK01. The sequence goes on along the minus strand of JAOTYN010000048.1, from coordinate 9,660 downwards.
GTTGTCGGCAAGTATTGCTTAGGGACTTTCTCCAATACCTTTATTTTGGATTCCCCCATCATACCACCAGTCTCTATTCCCGGATTGGCGGCACTGAAAAAGAAAGGCGAACGGGCTTTTAAGGAGAGGTATAAATAATATAGGAATGGAGGGGCATAAATTAGCTCAAAGGGCCAATATTCCCAATTGAGCAGTTTTATCATGAAATTGCTGGACTTAATTCGATTCCACAGTTTCATTTTCCAGATCAATGCGTTTACGGACCTCCTGATCTTTTAATAGGTCAAGATGATGCATGACTGCCGATTGGTGGTATTTTTCGATACCTGTTATGCTCAAGGTTTGCACCTGATTACCCCGGTTCATTACGAATCCATTGGATTGATCCGGTTCTCCTCCATATCGGTGAAAATGCATAAGATCCTCCATGCCAGGCTGTTTATTAACCTTCAACCACTGATGAAACCAGGAACTCCGCATTTCACGGGTTTTCAGGTCGTACAGTGTGGTGGAGCTCCAGATATAGGCTTGATCCAATTTCAGGGGAGTAAGGTGTTTTTCATGGCCGTCCCATCTGAATTCGACTAAGTATAGACCCTCATACATGATCATAGTAAAGGGTTCAATGTCATGGAAGTCGTAGTTTTTAACGAAATCATCGATTTTTGTATAACCGAAAAAATCCAGCAGTACTAATCCGCGACTACGTTTGTAGGGAGGACGGTGCCGGTGTTTTTCGAATGCACCGTTAAGCAGGCAGGCAACCCTATTTTTTGCAGAAACGGCAATCCAGGAGCCACCCGACTTAGGGTCTTTGGGAAATAGACGATGTTGATTCTCTAAAATCAGTATTTCCGGATGCTCAGCCGCTCTTGAATAGTTCTCATCACGGTTGGAAGTTAGAATAAAATGGTCCTGACCTTTAGGAATGTAGGTTACTGTGCACATGAATTCTTCTTAAATCTCATGGTGCTGGGGGCAACACCAAAATCTTCAGGAAGTGCTATTCTGGGGGCAATTACAGATAATCCAATTTTTATGATGGCCAGGTGATGTATAACATGTTCCAGATTGTAGACCAATTCCCTTTCTAGAGAGGTATCCACAATATTCAATACTTCCTGGTCTGCATCATAAGAAATCTCCAGTTGAAGTTTCTTGCCTATATCAATGGCTTGCAGTTTTTTCATAATTGAGACCAGCTCTATGCCCGCCACCTGGGGATCTTCCTGAATAATTTTATTCCTCTTCCTTTGGTCATAATTGACCGTGCCCTCTTTACTCTGTTCTAGAAGACATTGATAAAATTCCAATATGTGTCTGGTATGCTCACCGATACTGGCAAATGACAATAATTCCAGTGGTTCTGCGTACAGTTGTCTATCTAGATTCCTTAAGTAATACTGAATATTAGACAGCTTGCTTAGGGTAGCCTCAATTAAATTCATGAGTTAGCTTGTAAATGGATATTTGTTTAAAAATATCGCTGATATACTCCCAATAATATCTATTATTAACATAATATTAAAACAATCAGCCTAATAAATTAAGTGAACATCGTTACCCAAAGATTAGTTTCTCCGCACCCCCCGAATTATGCTAACTACCCTCCGTTAAGCCTAATCGTTGCACCAATTTTTTAACAGTAAGTCCTTGAAAAATAATAGAGAATACTACTACCGTGTAGGTGATAAAAACTAAAAATTCCCGTTCGGGTAGCTCCGTGGAAATGGACAGTGCCAGAGCAACTGAGATCCCCCCTCTTAGTCCTCCCCAAATCATCACCGCCGCGGTTTTTTGTTTATTGGGAACCTTTATTACGGATAATGGAATATAAACTGATATTACTCTTCCTATCAAAACCACTACAATCGCCAGTATTCCCGACCAAAGGAAACTATACTCAAAAGTAAGGATCAGCACCTCCAATCCAATTAACACAAACAAGACTGCATTCAACAACTCGTCCAGAAGCTCCCAAAAAAGATCGATATGCTGTTTTGATTTTTCGGAAAATACACTTGATTCCAGTTTTGATCCCATAAAAAGACCGGCTACTACCATGGCAAGTGGACCGGAAACATGGATGAAGGACGCCAAGGTATATCCACCCATAGCCATGGCTACGGTAATCAAAACTTCAATTTTGGGAGCATCCTCAACCGACTTAAGCATGCGATAGCCCAGGTACCCCAATGCCAGGCCGTAGACCAAGCCGCCAATAGTTTCCTCTGCAAATAGCTTGAGTGTTTCCGAAAGCTCGAAATGGCTGGATCCCTCCTTGGCGATCATATAGATGGTAAGGAATACTACCACCCCAACGCCGTCATTAAATAAGGACTCTCCACTTATTTTAAGTTCCAGGCTTTTATTGACTTTGGCCTCCTTGAAGATGGCCAATACCGCTATGGGGTCGGTAGGTGAAATCAGAGCCCCGAACAACATGCAATAAATAAAGTCGATAGGATAATTAAAGAGCTGTAACCCAAAATAGAGCAGTCCTGCTATTACTATGGTGCTGATCAATACACCTAATGTTGCAAAGCTGATAATGGACTTCTTTTCGGTGAGCAACTCCCGCAGATTAGTGTGTAAGGCACCGGCAAACAGCAGGCCACTGAGCATCACGTCCAGTAACACTTCCTTAAAGTTAATGTCTTCTACAACTTGACAAACTGTCACGAAAAGCTCGTGATTGGTTTCCTGGATCACCACCATGATCCCTGAGGTTATTAGGGCCATGATCATCAAACCAATGGAGGTAGGCAGCTTAAAGAACCTATGATTTATATAGCCAAAAAAGGCTGCCAGGGATAATATAAGAGTCAGGCTTTGAAACATATCTATATGAGAGCCACGTCGGTAACCACTTCCAGCATGGCCGTTCCGGGGTGGGCAAATACCTGTCCCATAGCTTGCTCCAGATCTTCACTGGAGGTTACTCTGATCCCCAGAGCGCCACAGCTATTGGCATAATCTGCATAGTTCGGGTTGTGTAGGCCGGTTTGCCATACTTCAAATTCTCCGCTTCTTTGTTCTTTGGAGATCTTGCCCAGTTCAGAATTGTTGAGCAGCACCAATTTTATAGGCATCTCATATTTGACTGCGGTGGTGAAGTCACCCAAATACTGGGTAAACCCTCCGTCTCCGGCCACTGCGCATATTGGCCGATCAGGGGCTGCAGCCCAAGCACCCATGGCAGCGGGGAACCCAAATCCTATGGATCCTAAATAACCCGACATCAGGACGCTTTGATTAGAAGGTTCGAAGTACCTTCCAAAGCTGTACGTATTATTACCCACATCTACTGCTATTACCGCGTTCTCCGGAACATGTCTGTTCATGGCGTCAAAAACCGCAATAGAACTAATCCCTTTACCCCTGTCATCCTGCAAGCGACGGCTTTTTTCTTCCTTCCAGATACGCCACCTCTCCGCTACCTGAGATCTCTGGTCCTCAGTTTGGGTATGACCGTCTACTGCGGCGGTAAGGATTTCCAGCGTAACTCCTATTTCGCCCCATACGGCGGCCTCCACTGGGTGGAATTTACTCAAGGCTTGAGGGTCGAAATCGATCTGTATAGTGGGTATTTTGGGGGTAATTCCGGTGTGATTGGAAAATGATGCTCCGAACACACAAAGGAGATCGGCTTCGTTCATAAACCAACTGGCGATGGGCGTCCCGCTTCTACCCAGGACCCCACAGCCCAAGGGGTGTGCATCGGGGATAAGACCCTTGCCTTTAAAGGTGGTGAGGACCGGTGCTTTCAGCATTTCTGCAAAAGCAATGATCTGTTCCATGTTGAAACGTGCACCGTGGCCTACTATGATCACCGGCCTTTTACTTTTTTTAATCATCTCCGATGCCTTATTGACCATTGATGGTGGCGGGGTAATATCCATGGAGGTAATACGCCCTTCAGGTTTGGAAATGGGAGCATGCTCAGGAGCCATTAGAACCTGTACTTCATCGGGAAATGTCAAATGGCTCACATCTCGGCGCAGCAAAGCGGATTTGACCGCCAGTGCCATCAATTCGCTGTGCTTGCTGGTATGCTGAACGGTGTGATTAAATTCCGCAACCGTATCAAATGCAGCTTTCAGGTCTACTTCCTGAAAGGCCCCGGTACCCACCACCTGAGTATCTACCTGGCCGGTGAGGGCCAAAATAGGGACCCGATCAACTTTGGCATCCCATAAGCCCGTATACATATTAGTGCCGCCGGGACCGGCAATGGCAAAGCAAGCCGCAGGTCGTCCGGTAAGCTTAGCATAGGCACTGGCCGCAAAGGCTCCGGCGCCCTCATGCCTTATGCCTATATATTTTAATTTCCCTTTCTTTTCTTGACGTTGCAGGGCGTCGGCAAGACCTAAATTTGAATGCCCTACCATGCCGAAGACCGTATCAATGCCCCATTCCACCATGGTTTCAGCCATAACGTCGGCCACCGTTGCTACATGTTCTGCTTCCTGCGGCACTCCCACATAAACACCATCATCGCGTACATCAATCGGGAAGGTAATGATACTGTCGTCGTGTCCCCCCGGGCTTTGCCCGGTATGAGGGTCGAAGTCCCAGCCGTGCCAGGGACACCGAAGCAGTCCGTTTTCAATGGAACCCTCACCCAGAGGTCCTCCCTGATGGGGACATCTATTATCCAGCCCGCAAAATTTCCCTTGATGGTGAGTCAAACAAATATTGGTATGGCCAGCAGTCACAGAAACTACTCGTCCTTCCGGCAATTCCTCGGCAGAGTCCAATACTTTATGCCAATCTAGAGGTTGTTCAGTCATGGTGGTTTATATTAATCTTGTTTAGAAGGTTACTCCGGCATAACGTACTCCGGTCAACCGATGCATGTCATAATCGAAGGTACTGAGGTCGGAAAACTGTAGTTTATTGATATCATCGTAGCCCATGGAACGGGTAGCCACTTCTAAGAGTTCCCGGCAAGCATCAAAGAAATTGTGCAGTTGCCCTGCAGATTTTTCAATAATTAAGCGTGCTCTTAGGTGATCTTTCTGAGTGGCGATACCCACTGGACAGTTATTGGTATGGCAAGCTCTCATGCCTAAACAACCAATGGCCTGCAGTGCCGCATTTGAGACTGCCACGGCGTCGGCCCCTAAGGCCAATGCCTTAATGAAGTCGCTGGGTACTCTAAGACCTCCGGTGACGATAAGACTTACGTCCTGCGCACCTTGTTTGTCAAGGTGTCGGCGGGCGCGTGCCAAGGCCGGGATGGTAGGTACACAAATGTGATTCCTTAAAATTATGGGGGCAGCTCCGGTTCCCCCACCACGGCCATCAAGTATTATATAGTCGGCCCCGGCTTCCAGAGCAAAATCAATATCGTCCTCAATTTGGCTGGCTGCCAGTTTAAATCCTACTGGTATGCCACCGGTGACGGATCTAACCTCATTACCAAATGCTTTGAAATCATCGACGGTTTTTAGGTCGCCACTAAATGTAGCCGGGCTAATGGCAGCTTGACCTACCTGTAAACCTCGCACTGAGGCGATTTCTTGAGAAACTTTGTGGCCGGGCAGATGCCCCCCGGTTCCCACTTTGGCACCCTGTCCTCCCTTGAAATGAAAAGCTTGTGCTTTGGTTAATTTGTCCCACGAGAATCCAAACCGAGCTGAGGCCAGTTCGTATAAATAACGGCTGTTGTTTTCTTGCTCGTCTGGTAGCATGCCGCCCTCCCCGGAACAGATCCCGGTACCTGAAAGATCTGCCCCTTTGGCCAAGGCAATTTTCGCTTCCCTGCTAAGGGCGCCAAATGACATGTCCGACACGAAAATGGGGATATCCAGTTTAAGAGGTTTTTCAGCACCCGGCCCGATTACCACTTTGGTGCTGACATGATCCTCGTCTAGCAGAGGTTTTCTGGCCATTTGAGCAGGTAGGAACTGGATGTTTTCCCATTTGGGAAGTGTATTGCGGTCCACACCCATAGCAGCAGTAGCACCATGGTGGCCATACTGGGTCAAGCCATGCTGCGCCAGATGCTTAATGTAAAGCGTATAGGGTTCTGTGCTTTCAGGGTGTGTGTCCAGATAGTTACCCAAGTATTCGTCCGGCTTGAACCGGGAGGGGATTACCTTCTCAAATTCCAGAACATCATATTCGTCAATATAGACTTTATCCTGGTCGATGGCTGCCGGAAATTTATGAAGTATTTCATCGGGTGCATATTCACTAACTCCCGTATCAATGCGGTAGTCCCAGTTGTGCAGACCGCAAATTAAATTGTCCCCGTCAATGTAGCCGTCGGAGAGCAATGCGCCTCTGTGTAAACATCTTCCGTATAGCACGCTGACCTGCTGGCCGTACTTAATTACCACCAGATCGGTGCTAACAACTTTAGCGTGTTGAGGTTCTCTTTCCGTTAATTTTGAAAATACTGCGACTTCAGCAGGACTTTTAAAGTCCTTGAAGGATTTATCTTGGTTCATGGCTAGTCACTTGATTTGGACGAATAAGATAGTTCAATTTGTTTAAAAAATAAGCATAGCAGCCCCATAATGCGGCAGTATCTACCAGTTTAGCATTTGGTTTACTATTTTTAATGTATGAGTTTTTTGCAACCCACTTTTCTTTACGGCTTATTGGCCTTGGCCATACCGTTGATCATCCACTTGTTCAATTTCAGACGAACCAAAAAAGTATATTTCTCTAACAGTCAGTTCTTACGACAGGTCAAGGAATCGAAAAGTGCCAAACAAAAACTCAAACACCTGCTGGTACTGGCTTCGAGATTGTTATTTATAGCCTTTCTGGTACTGGCTTTTGCTCAGCCCTTTATTCCCAGTGATGAGATTGAGGAACAAAGTGACCGGGTATACATCTATTTAGATAATTCATTGAGTATGGGCAATGAGGTGGCCAGCAATCTTACCGCCTTGAATTTAGGCATACAAAGTGTAGAGAAGATCCTGGATCTATATCCACGGGAAGCACGATTTAAACTGCTGACCAATGACTTCAGCTCTCCTTTGAGAGTATTTCGCAGTAAAGAAGAGATCCGTGACCTGGTAACGGAGATCAAATTGAACGGGGTACAACGGAACTTTAAAGATATCTGGCAACGATTGACTTCGGAGGCTTCTTCCCAAGCGGCCGACTGGTATTTTATATCTGATTTCCAAAAAACCACTTTCAGCGATATTCAAAGCTTCACAGCGGATAGCACTCAAAGATATTTTATGGTGCCACTCGCTTTTACCAGTACGGCAAACGTCTTTATAGATTCGGTATACTTAAAGAATCCCTTCTTGATTGCAAACGATCAAAACAACATTGAGATCGTGATGCAAAATACCGGTAGTGAGCAGGTACGTGACCTGGTAATCTCATTATCGCTTGACGACCGTCAAATTGCCAATGCTGGCATCAATATACCGGCCAAGGGCTCGGCCACCACCAATATCAGTTTAAATTTCCCATTAGAGGGCATTAATCCGGCGAAGTTGAGCTTTGAGGAATTCCCGGTGGCATTTGATAACGATTTTTATTTTAACCTTAACCTCTCACAAAAGGTGTCCATCTTGGAGATACGGGAAGAGCCGGAGAATTCTGTGATATCCAAGGTCTATGCCAACGACTTGCTTTTCAATTTCCAGAGTTACCTGGTGGATAATTTAGACTACAGTAACATTAACCAGGCCAATTTGGTTGTCCTTAACGCATTGGAGCAAATGCCAGCTTCCTTGGTAGGATTGATGCAGGACTTTATAAGTGATGGAGGAAGTTTGGTGATCATACCTCACCAGCAACCGGATTTAGTTAGTATTCAGCAATTGGCCACCTGGTCCGATACACAAGCTTATACCGATACCACATGGATTGCCCTGGAGTCCCCCAGATTTAACCACCCATTTTTCAGCAATATATTCGAAGAGCAAAGCAACCAGGCCATCACCATGCCCAGGGTCAAAAATGTTATCAAATGGAGTGCCTCGCGAGGGGAGAACCTGCTCATTTCCAAGGCGGGTATTCCATATTTATCATCAGATTATAGCGGGCGTATCTATTTGCTGGGGACCCCCTTGGACGACGATTACTCCAATCTGGCCCAACATGCAGTTTTTGTGCCTGTAATGTACAAAGTGGCGGCTCTGAGCAAAGCATTCGACCGCAGCCTGTACTACACCACCGATCAGCAAGTGATTAAGGTTACCTTAGATTCCCTGAACGGAAACGAGTTGTTCAAGTTAGATAACGGCACGGAGCAGATAATACCAAATCAAAGGGTGCAAGGGCAGGATCTGTTTCTGGAAGTACCTTCTGACATCATCCAGCCGGGCTTTTATCAGCTAAAAAGCGATGACCAACTGGTTGGTTTATTGCCCTACAATAACAATAGAGAAGAATCCATTCTTGATCAATATCAGTATGAGGAGTTGCAACAGTTGTTGGGATCCGATAACGTAAAGATCATGGATGAAGACCAATTCACTGATTATACCACCCAAGTAGTTGAAGCACGTAGTGGCACACCGCTGTGGAAGTATGCGCTGATTTTGGCGTTAATCTTTCTGCTAATGGAAGTTTTATTAATCAGATTTCTAAAATAAAGCGACGAATTTACTAATTTGCGCTGCGACTATGGAAATCCTCATCAAATCGGTTGAAATAGTAGACAAGCCCACCGCTCTTCATAAAAAAAGACGTAACGTATTAATAAAAAATGGAGTGATCCAGGAAGTTTCCACGGGAAACCGGAACCTTAAAGCTCCCAAGATCATTGATGGAAGTCAGCTAAAGCTTTCACTGGGTTGGTTCGACATGCGTGCACATTTTTGCGACCCGGGGTTCGAATCCAGGGAGGATGTTCATTCCGGGAGAAAGGCTGCTACGGCCGGTGGGTTTACGGATGTGCTGTTACAACCCAACACCAATCCGGTGGTGGAAACCAAAAATGAGGTCAGCTATTTACATTCCGGGAACCAACGTAATCTTACCCAGATCCATGTAACCGGATCCGTAACATCCGGCAACCAGGGAAAAGAGCTTACGGAAATGCTGGACCTTCATCAGGCTGGGGCCTTGGCATTCAGTGACGGGTATGAGCCTTTGTGGCATACGAATGTTTTTGGTAAAGCACTGCAGTATTTAGAAAAACAGGAAGGACTGTTAATCAATCGCCCGGATGACCGCATGCTGTCGGCCCGTGGTCAGATGAACGAGGGGGTAAACAGTACTATGTTAGGCATGCCGGGAATCCCCAAGCTTTCAGAGGAATTGATGGTTGCCCGGGATTTGGCATTACTGGAATATAACGGAGGCAGGCTGCACTTTGCAAATATTTCGTCGGAGGTATCCCTGAATCTTATTAGAGCAGCTAAGAAAAAGGGCTTGTCAGTAAGTTGTGACGTAGCGGTTTATCAACTACTTTATCACGATGGACTTTTAGACGACTACGACACCAACTACAAGGTAAATCCGCCATTACGTGACCCTAAAACCAATCGTTTCTTAAAGAAGGCACTGGCGGAAGGATTGATAGATGTCATGGTTTCCGATCATCACCCCCAGGACGAAGAAGGCAAAAAGCTGGAATTTGATTTGGCCTCCTTTGGGATGATCAGCTTGCAGGAAATGCCCTCTATGATCACTACACTGGCCGAAGATATTGATTTGGGAATATTGCTGGAA
>JAOTYN010000049.1 GCA_029861825.1 Cyclobacteriaceae bacterium | reverse complement strand
GTTCAAAATACTTCGATAAATGCCCGTACGTTCTATTGGATAGAATCAAATAATCACCCTAATTCAACTCTCAAATCTCACTAATTAATTACCTTTACTTATGCGCATTTTAATTATACTCTCCTTAACCACCCTGTTAGCCTGCTCCGGTAAGAAGAGCCCTCCAGCAGCTGCCGAAGCCACTGATGAGGTAGTTCCCCTGGAATCAACCAGTGCCAATCTGGTGGATAAGATCCAACTGGTTGACCTGCAAAATAACTCCATAAACCTCAACGACTACCGGGGCAAAACCGTATTCCTGAATTTCTGGGCAACCTGGTGTAAACCCTGTATATTGGAAATGCCTAGCATCCAAAGGGCACAGCAAGAACTGGCTGACGAAAACTTCGTTTTTCTACTGGCCTCCGATGAGAGCATCGACAAAATAAAGAGATTTCAAAGCATGCAGGATTTCGAGCTGACTTTTGTTAGAATCACGGACTCCTTCGCCGAGTTAGGCATATACTCTATCCCAACAACTTTGGTCATAGACCCCCAAGGCAAGATTACGCTTAATCAGGTAGGGGCCATGGAATGGGATGCCCCGGAAGTTCTGAATAAATTGCGGACCAATACCCCCTAACGTGAAGCCCAAAATTTGGCTGATTTTATTAGCAGCAACGTGTTTTAGCTGTAATCGCTTAGAACCAATCATTCCTGAAATAATATCCGTACCTGCCAATCCCGGTAGTGTCACCCCCTATTTATCCAAGGGCCCCTCCGAACATGTGTATCTGAGCTGGCAAGAACCGCTGGACAGCATTCGTACGGCACTTCGATTCAGCAGACTGGAGGACAACCGTTGGTCAACTCCCAAAACGATCGTTGAAGGGGAAAATTGGTTCGTAAACTGGGCCGATTACCCGGTCATTTCCTCAGGCTCAAAAGCGCAGCTGGTGAGCAGCTTTCTAAAGGAAAGTGCTCCCGGCACCTATGACTACGATATACACTTGGTGCTTTCCCACAATGGCGGAAAGTCCTGGCAGCAACCTTTTATCCTCAATCAGGATGGAATTAATGCCGAACATGGTTTTGTATCCATGCAATACCTCCCCTCCAAAGGCACCCAAATGGTATGGCTGGACGGTCGAAATACAAAAAACGTGGATACGCTAACAGGACAATCCGGAGCCATGACCTTGCGTACCGCTCTGTTGAACCATGAGGGCATCCTGGAAGATGAACAAGAGTTGGATTCAAGAGTATGCGATTGCTGTCAAACAGATGTTACCATGACCGATGAGGGACCCTTGGTGGTTTACCGGGATCGCAGCCACCAGGAGATCAGGGACATCTCCGGTTTCCGATATGAGGATCACCAGTGGATACCCCTGAAATTACCCCAGGACAATTGGGAGATTAATGGTTGCCCGGTTAATGGGCCCCGCGTAGTAGCCTCCCGGAAGAAGGTAGTGCTTGCTTGGTTTAGCGCAGCTAATGGACAGCCTGAAGTAAAGTGGTCCACCAGCAACGATGGAGGAGAGCACTTTTCAGAACCACTTCGAATAGACGACGGGAGCCCGTTGGGAAGGGTGGATGTAGTGCTTTTACCGGATAACAGCTCGGTGGTTTCTTGGTTGGAAGGAACAGATGAAGGGGCTCGACTAATGGCTACTCGTCTGAGTACCAAAGGTAAAAAAGTATTTACTTTAGGCTTGAACTTGGTCTCTAAAGGTCGGGAAAGCGGTTTCCCTCAAATGACTGCGCATGGTTATAAAGTAATTTGGGTGTGGACCGATGCAGCGTCGGATTCTTTGAAAAGTGAGCTATTAACCCTAAAGCCCATATAATGGGAAACCAGCCCGTAGTATTTATAAAAAACATGGTTTGCCAGCGTTGTATTAAAGTAGTAAAAGAAATACTGGTGGATCTGGGCATTACTTTTCAACAAGTAAACTTAGGTGAAGTCCACCTGGATACAACACTATCCAAGGAGCAGGCAACAAAATTACACAGGAAATTGCAACAAGATGGTTTTGAGATCTTGGGAGATAAAAATGCCAAAACTGTGGAGCGCATCAAAAACACCATTATTGAGTATGTGCACCAACCTGAGAAGTATCGCACACACTCTCATTGGACTTTTAGTTCGTTTCTTTCCAAGCAACTAGCACAAGATTACACCAGTTTAAGTCAGTTATTCTCTTCAGTAGAAGGGATCACCATTGAGAAGTATCTGATCCACCAACGCATCGAAAAAGTAAAGGAACTGCTGAAGTACGGCGAACTTAATTTAACAGAAATTGCCCAACGTACCGGATATAGCAGCGTGCAATACTTGAGTAACCAGTTTAAGAGGGTTACGGGTCTATCACCTAATCAATTCAAAAAGTTAAACCTCCCACGACACGGTATCGATAGTGTTTAAAATGTTATAACACTAACCTAAAATAATACAAACCACGCCTTCCTCAATTGCCGTACATTTGAAGGTGGAAGCACTATTACATCGAACCTATGACATAGAAGGGATCAGCTGCTCTGGCTGTGTGAAAACCATTGAGCAGGTCCTTGCAGAAATTCCTAAGCTTAAGGTTTTAGAGATCTCACAAGATCCTGCCCAAGTTACTCTGGAAATGCCTTCTGACACCGCGCTACAACAGCTGAATCAAGCGCTGTCAGCCGCCGGTGACTATAAGTTGAAGGGAAATCAACCTGATAACGAAGGAGCCCAAAGCTCTTACAGTTATCGGCCCTTGATCCTGATTTTTTCATTTTTAACGTTGGCGGTAACCTTGGAACAATGGGGCTTGATTAACACTGATATACCCCTTGCCCTAAGGCATTTTATGGGAGGGTTCTTCTTGATCTTCTCATTTTTTAAGTTCCTGGATTTAAAAGGATTTGCTGCAGCCTATAGCGGCTATGATATTATCGCTGACCGAATTCCTACTTATGGGTTTCTTTACCCCTTTCTGGAATTAATATTGGGGATCTATTTTTTAAGCCCTTTGGTAATTCCTGCCTTTCTGTGGTTTACCCTAATTTTAATGTTAATAAGTACTGCAGGAGTGTTAAAGAGCCTTTATTCAAAGAAAAAAATCCGCTGTGCTTGTTTAGGTACCGTGTTCAATCTTCCTATGTCAACGGTAACCTTGGTGGAAGATCTTTTGATGGTAGCCATGAGTGGGGGCATGTTGTTTTACAGTTGATCGGTGGTAGAGATGCACCTTTAGGATAAGAGCGATGGGCAAACAAGCTTATTGCTAGGAATTCTACTTATTTGCTATTTTTAATGGTATTATTTTTCGACCTGCGTACCGCTTACACTTCGAAGGCAGCATGGCGGTGCGCTTAAGACATTGCCAGAACCGTTAGCAACACTAGCGGAGCGCATACTATGGTAGAAACTAGAAGAGCCACAAGAGATGATATTGACACCTTGTACGATCTAACAAAAGGAATCGCTAAGTTTCATAATCAAGAAAAATATGTTGTTACAACTAAGCAAGAAATGCTGAACTCTGGGTTTACCAAAAAACCAAAATTCGGAGCTTTGATCGCTGAATTAAATAGCCAGATTGCTGGCTACCTTTCTTACACCTGGAATTATTCGATTTGGAATGGTTGTGAATATATGAATCTGGACGACTTGTTTGTCTTGGAAAAATGTAGAGGGCATAAGGTAGGGTTGCATTTAATGCGACATGCGCGAGATATTTGCAAAGAAAAAAACATCGCTTTAATCCGTTGGGAAGTGGAAAACCATAATACTAAAGCAATTGAATTTTATAAAAGTCTTGGTGCTGATTTAACAGAGAAAGGAATATTCAGGTGGGATCTTAAAAAAAGTGGCTAACACTGGCTTTAATTCAACACCTAAGAATTAAGTTGGCAATATCTCAAAACAATAGTTATCAAGAATAAATATGATAGGGTTAGAAACGGAAAGATTGATCTTTAGACAATGGGAAAATTCTGATTATCAAATATTTGCTAAATTCTATTCCATTGAAGAAAATGCGCGCTATGTGGGAGGGATTAAAACCCCAGAAGAGTCTTGGAGATTGATGGCTACTTATGCAGGGCACTATGCCCTGCATGGATATTCATACCTTGCCATTGACGAAAAAGAGTCTAGATCATTAATAGGTACTGTCGGGCTTTGGAATTCTCGCCCTTGGCCTGAACCTGAATTGGGATATTGGCTATTACCCGATGCACAAGGGAAAGGGTTTGGTGTAGAAGCTGGTTTTGCCGTTAAAAATTTTGCACTTGATACCCTGAAATTAAGTTCATTGGTTAGTTATATCGACCCCTCTAACAAGTCATCCAAAAAATTGGCATTACGACTTGGCGCTAAATTTGATTCTACAATCGAGTTACTTAATTTTGGTCATTATGAGGTGTATAGGTACAAATAGCGGAAAATGAAATCCGGCTACTAACACTGGATATGAAATCATAGCGCAGCTGTTCTTGGTCTCCCAGCATAGAAAAAAGGCCCAGGTTTGGTGCCGTGAATTTGAATTCTAATTTATAAAATAAATTGATATGCAGTATGATGTAAAATCACCAAGCGAATACCTTGAAAAACTTGAGAATGATTGGAGAAAAGACAAACTGATGGAAGTTCGTGAAATGATTAAAAGCCAAGGTCCTGAATTAACCGAAGGCATCCAATACAAGATGTTATCCTACGAATATGCCGATAAAACAGTCTTTAGTCTAAATGCGCAACAGGCTTACGTTAGTCTCTATGTTGGCAATGTGGACAAGGTGGAGGATTCTCGAAATTGGCTAAAGGAATTTAACATTGGGAAAGGATGCATACGCATAAAGAAAAGTATTGATTTACAACAATCGAATCTTGAGAGATTCATAGCCAAAACCATTGAAATATGGCGAAAGGGAGGCGAAACAGATTGCTAAATAATGACCGTACAGGTTTGTTTCGATCAAATGTCGCACCATTAATAAGTCCAGAGACAGTTGAGTTATCGATCAGTGTTTGCTAGGTGATACTGGAATTTTTTCCACTGGTCTCAATTTTTGATACAGTTAGGCCCTAACTTAAAACCAGGGGTGGGGGGCTCCCCCCATCATCATTTCTAATAATTATTCATCCATAGTATACACCATCCTAAACTAACCCGTGTCGCAGCTATTTGCATTGGATTTGTAATCGACCATTTTCGCAGCGAGACTTTCCGGTGGGTTCCTTAGAAATCCCTGCACAGTAAGCTGTGGCCGTAGGATTACCCCGTCCACTGGTAGATTCTATGGCTGTTTCGTTACATCCGGCACCGGCATCACCTGGCACCTCGAGCCACTCGCTGCTATCGCAAGCGATTAACATAGTCAGCATGCTGGTTATCAAAAACACTTTGATCACTGCTAAGTATTTCATAGTTGTTCTTTTATATAGTTGGTTAATAATTGCCAGTTGCTATTTGCACAATGTTTTCCAAACCGGGATGCCCTCCACCTTAATAATAGCTGACCCATCCCTAGTTTTGCATCAAATACTGAGACCTGTACCGGTTCATTTCTTTGCTGATTTGATTCGATGATTAAAATCACTTGGGAAACCACGATTTGTGTTTGACATAAATAGGTACAATTCCTAATTTTTAATTTGGTTAAAACCGATTTGTTGAATAATACCTATCCATATGAAGAAGTTAAAATAAAATGGAATTTCTACAAAAACATTGGATTATTATAATTGTAATATCAACATCAACATTGGTTAAGGGCCAAGGCTTTTGTTTATCCGATCCTTCAATCAACAAGCAGAGCACTGAATTCTATAGGGACCTGGAAACTTCACAAACCTGCAAAATTTATGGGATCAATGTTTATCTCCATAAAGTAATTAGCACTGAAAATGGGTGGAACGGATATACGTCATCCATCGATATGGATATCATACACCATCTAAATTCATCCTTTAATCAATATGGAATTTATTTTGAGCTTAGTGGTACCAGAGATTGGTATTCCAACCAGTACGCTGATGCTAATGCCGATCCGGATGTATTGGAAATTCAACTAACCGGGCTATTTGAAGATCCCCAGGCACTGCAACATTCCGACGCAATTGACATCTATCTGTTACCGGCAGATCTTCCCATCAAAGGAGGAGGATTTGTTCCCTCAAATAATAAGAAGGTAATGTTTGTAGGCGGTACCCGTACCGTTAATCATTGTTCGGGAGGTTCAACTTCATATGAAATTGCCGCCAGCCAGGTGGTGAGTCACGAAATGGGTCATTGCCTTGGATTACCTCATACTTTTGAAGCAAGTGTGGGCACCGATATTGATTACGTCAGAAATAGGGAATGCATCGATCCCATTACTTGTCAATTTGTGAGCAACTGTACGGCGTGCAATGTTAGCACCAACCCTACCCTAAATATGAACAATTTCATGGCTTACACGGTACCCAATTGCATGTCGATATTCTCTTATGAGCAAGTAAGTATGATGAAAGCCAATCTTGATGGTACCATGGCTTCAGTTGTAAATAGAATCCAAGGTGCGCCCAATGATTTTACGGGAGAAATAGTGGGTCCTTCTGTAGTATCAACAGGGACTCTGGTTTGGTTTAACCTCTCTGATCAGGCAGAAGAAAACGAAACTTATGTGTGGGAAACTCCCATGGGCTTTTTTTCTAGGGGAAAAGAAGGTAGTAGTCATATTCAAACCTGGGTTGGTGCTGCCGCTGAAAGCGGAAATGTTCGGGTATGGAAAACCAATTTGTGTGGTGAAAGCCCTAAAAAATCAACATATGTGCGTGTTATTCCAAATGATTGCATTTCCTGTCAGACTGTAAATATCTTTCCTATCCCTGCTTCAGACGAACTCTATATTAGCCATTTGTCCCCAAAGTCGGGTGATCAAGAATCATTTGAAAAGCCCCGGCGGTACCTAATTGTGGATGTTAATGGAAAGCCTGTTCTTGAATTCAATTCATTGCTAAAGAATCTTATACTGGATCTTAGCGGGATCAATAGTGGAGTTTATTTACTCATGGTCAAAGATGGGAGTATCCCTACCAACCGGAGAAAGTTAATAATTGTACCATAAGTTGGTTATCTATGACCATGGAGCTTAAATTGTCCCCAAAACCCCACTAAATAACCTGCCATCGACATTTGATGGGTTTTATCATTTGGTGAAGGTTATCCTGGATAAGACGCCCTATACACTGGAACAATTAAAAGTAACCTGATGTGGAAGATACTCCACTCCAATAAAATCCTGAACTGTGAATTGCGAATTCCACCCCTACCCTATCTCGATCTTTACATTATCTGTTATAGGATGTCCCACACAGGTCAAAATATAACCCTCCTCCCTTTCAGAATCTGACAGGCCTTCCTCCTCATCCAATTTTACCTGGCCGGACAACAGTTTCCCTCGGCAGGCGGTGCATAGTCCGCTTTGGCAGGAATAGGGCAAATCAATATCCAGGTCCAGGGCTGTTTCCAGTATGGTAGTGCCGGGTTCGACGGTGAAGCTGTGCTCCTCCCCGTCATAGATTACTGAAACTTCGAGTGCTTTGATAGTATCATCAACAGGAGCTTCTTCCTTATCAATGGTAGGGGCTACAAAACTCTCTTTATATATGTCGCCACTGGATACCCCGTAATCGGTTAGACAGGTATTGATATTACGCATCATGCCTTCCGGGCCGCACATTAAATATCTTGTATTTTCAGGTCCCCAATCCGGTATCCTTTCCAATATTTCCTTTAACATTTCAGGATTTAGCAAACCGGAAGGTCCCTGCCAGTTCAGTGGTGCCTCATCCAGGATGTGGATCACATGAAATCTACCTTGATTTTCAGTTTGAATACGCTCCAGTTCATCTTTAAATATGATTGAACCTATATTTCTGTTGGCATAGATCAAGGAAATGATACTTTGCGGTTCTTTTATTAACAACGATTTGATGTGAGACATAAAAGGGGTTATACCGCTGCCACCCGCAAACATGATCACATGTCTCTTATTCTCAGCATTTAGCTCCGTGGTGAAGTGACCCATGGGCTCCATCACCCGTAGTTGGTCATTTACTTTTATATGATCGGGCAGAAAATTGGACATTAACCCGTCTTTCACTCGTTTTACCGTCACCGCCAGGTCTTCATCAATACCCGGCGCGGTACAGAAGCTGTAGGAACGACGTACTTCTTTGCCATTGATGTCCGCAATTAATGTCAAAAACTGCCCAGACCGGTACTCCATGGCTGGAACCGGTTGGTGGAACACGATGGTTATGGCATCCGCTGTTTCCTGTACGATATCTTTAACCTGTAAATTGTAATAATGATCATTCATAGCTAAACCTGGGCCACTTACTCAAGCCTCATTTTAAGTGTACAAAACTAACAAAATCTGCCTTTTTCAATAGAAGTTTATCTGGCTAAATAATGTTTTAAGGAGAGTTAATGTATTTATTTTTATAATTTTGATTTTTCCATTTCAACACAAGGCATGAAGCTAAATGAATTGACCGCCCTAGGACCCCTTGACGGTCGATACCGACCAAAAGTCTCAGTGCTCTCTGATTACTTCTCGGAATATGCACTAATTAAATACAGGGTATCTATTGAACTTGGATATTTTCAAGCTTTGTGCAGCTTACCTATTCCTGCATTAAAAAATATTCCTAAACGAGCGCATATCCAATTAGGGGAGATCCTTAATAATTTTGATCTGAAAGACGCTCGACGCATTAAAACATTGGAACGCAGCACCAACCACGATGTAAAGGCTATAGAGTATTTTTTAAAAGAACAATTCCAGGCTAGGGGCTTGAGCAAGTACCAAGAATATATTCATTTCGGGCTGACCTCTCAGGACATAAACAATACGGCTATTCCGCTTTCACTTAAGGAAGCACATAACCAGGTAATAGCGCCGGCCTACCAACAAATGATCAGCAGTTTAAAGAAACGGGCTCAGCAGTGGAAAAACGTTCCTATGCTGGCGCGTACTCATGGCCAGCCTGCCTCCCCCACAAAGCTAGGGAAGGAAATACAGGTGTTCGTGGTAAGACTTGAAAAACAGTTGGCAGATCTCAACAGCATCCCTTTCACCGCAAAATTTGGAGGAGCCACCGGTAATTTTAACGCGCATCAAGTAGCCTTTCCCAAAATGAAATGGGAAGCTTTCGCGAAACGCTGGCTGAAGAGCTTGGGCCTGCAACGATCCAGCCCCACCACTCAAATCGATCACTACGACTATCTGGCGGCCTACCTGGACAACATAAAGCGGTTGAATACCATACTGATTGACTTTTCCAGAGATATCTGGCACTATATATCTCTGAGCTATTTCAATCAAAAGATCATCAAGAATGAGGTGGGTTCCTCCACCATGCCTCACAAAATAAATCCGATCGACTTTGAAAATGCCGAAGGCAATTTGGGGTTGGCCAATGCTCTTTGCGAGCACCTGTCGGCTAAACTACCCGTAAGTCGTTTGCAAAGGGACCTTACGGACTCCACAGTATTGCGAAACCTGGGTGTCCCCTTAGGTCATACCTTATTGGCAATACAATCCTTGAAAAAGGGGTGTGATAAGCTGCAACTGAACAAGCAGGTGGTACTTGGTGACTTGGACCAGAATTGGGCGGTGGTTGGTGAAGCCATTCAGACGGTGTTAAGAAGAGAAGGTTATCCAAAACCTTATGAGGCACTCAAAAATCTGACACGCCGCCACCATGAACTCACCAAGGAGCAAATATGGAAGTTTATCGATCAATTGGATATTACAGATCAGGTAAAGGAAGAACTGAAAGCTATCAGCCCCTTCAACTACACTGGGATTTAGGGACCCACATAGTCGCCGCTCTTTTGGCGGCACGCTGCTATTTTCTTACGTATTCCGGATTTCCAGAAAGGACCGTTGCGAAAGAGCAAAGCAAAATTAACCCCGAAATTATGGAAAGCCCGTTGCATTTCACTTTCGTAACCCGGCTGCCCCTTGAGTTGCACCAGATATTCGAACCCCTTCTCTTGAGTGATTTCTACCACACAGGGGTTACCGTATAGCGTTTTCTGGGTGTCTTTTTTGAGAATATAGCGTATCTTCTTTTTTCGCTGCTTGCCTTGGGATGATTTGGATTTTTTGCCAATTCCGGTATTGGAGGTGCTGCTGGGAGGGCCATCCTGTGCATAGGAGGCCAAGGTAGCCCCTGCCAAAAATACGCACAATGATAATTTGATGATGATTGTAGGTAAGGGCATGCTCAAATTTAAGCACAAAACTGATAATTGCCAGGTCAAGCTAAATAAAACGGCTGGTCCATTTCTGGAGCCAGCCGTCATCCAACACAATATAATATTTCTAGTCCGTCATTTTCTCGTTGACTGAAACTTTGCTGGAGGCTGTATTCAGATCAATCTTTTGTTTTTCGTAATCTTCAAGTACGGATCGTTTTACTGAGAAGTCCACACTTTTTGGAATGGTGCAGCCTTCACACTCTGTCATTTTGATCTTGAACATCAGGATATCATCCGGTTCCAGTCCTTTCAAGGTGCGTCCATACTCCACTAGATTCTTGCGGAATTGTTCTTTGAATTTGGGATATAACTCTTCTACTTTGCGGTTTCGCTCATCAGAAGTTAAGTCGTACAGGTCCACCGTGGGCATGTTGTGTTTGTTGCCATCCACATTGGAGGAGTACACTCGCCATTTATAGATCACCCCAAATTTTACAATGCGATCATAATCAGGGTCTCTGCTAGCGAAGTAAGTATCGCTTAGGTCGGACTTATAGAGTCTGCGGAAAATCGTGGAAAGCAGCTCTAGTTCGGGCTCCGACTTAGAAGTAGATGCTGTCTTCTCAAATTGAATACGCTCCACCAACTGATCGCGATTGATTTTCCCGCTTTTATAGGCGCTAAGGTCACCTTTAGCCACTTCCGCCGACAACACATAATCCCCGCCATCATAATCTTCGCAACAGCCCTCTTCATCTGCCTTTTCTACTTCGTCCTCATCCTCATCCTCATCCTCATTCTCATCTTCATCGTCACGATCCTTGTATTTCCAACTAAAGGCATAACTTTGGTCACCTCCAACCACAAACACCCCTCCTTGTTTATTCTCACTTTTCAACATGATCTTGTCTGTAGGTTTCAGCTGACCTATGAGATCTGCGTAGTCTACCAGAAAAGTCTCCATGGCAGTCTCCAGGTAGTCATCTCCCATTTCAATGAGATCGTGGTACCCTGATCCCCCGTAGGCCAAATAATCTTTATCCTCTACCTCATATGTTGTTCCCCGGGCCTGGTCGGTGATTACGATTTTGCCATCGTCATCCATAATTTTTATTCCCAATGGCCACATACCTTTTTTGGTGGGGATATTGAAGATCACTCCGTAATCCCTTATGTAGTTACCGGTTACATTGGACTTCCCGAAAAAGTTCTTGGAGTGTCCTTCTACCTGTGTGAGTAACCCACTTATAATATCCTCAGCGATCTTAATATCGCGTTCCATTCTACTCTCATCTATATCCTGTGCCCAGGAGGTCCCTGCCAGGAATAAGCCGACAAGTATGCTTGCTAAATATTTCATTGTATTAATAATTTGTACTGTTAACTGATGTAATAATATTAGCTAGTATCTCTTCAGTTTCTGATTTCTGCTGATTTACATTATCCTGCATAGCTTGAAATCCCGCTTCAATCAGCTGCAGATCCTGCAACCTTCTTTCCTCTAGGAACTGATGATATTCTGCTAAAAAAGTTTGTAATTCTTCTCGTTGGATTTGAGTATTAGTTTGCAGTAACTGTGCCATCTGCTGCATGTTCTGTTGCTGATAACCAACCAGGTAGGCTTGAAGCGCTTGCTCATCCAATGCTGGTGCAGGTTGGGTATATCTAACCTCCGTGGGTGTGGCCTTATTGTCGACAATTTTATTCTCCAATGCAGTTTGTAATCCTGTCAATTGCTGGCTATACTGCTCTCTTTGACGGGTCAAGGCCTGGTCAATCAAGGGCATCACTTGCTCCTGGTCTAAGGCTTCGATTTTGGGTTCAGCTTCCCCAAATCCCAAGATTAATTGTCCGTTTTGAGAGGTGGCTCTGAAATCCGTGGCATAACCTGCCAGCAGTAATAAGCACACGGATGCAGCTACTCCCAGCCATGGCACTAATCTGCGTATGATGGTTTTTTCTTGAGGAGAGTTCATGATCAAGGGAGTTGCCGGCTCTTCATCTTCCAGTTTACCCAACAATGTCCTTACTTTAACAAACTCTTCAAGCTGAGCTTGTGCTTGAGGATCCTCCAGCAATTGGCGTTCAACTTCTTCCCGCTCCGCAGCACCCAGCTCGTTGTATAAGTAAGCCATTAGTGTGCTCTCATCTACTTTATAGTTCATAATAAACCTCCTTGGTAATATTTCTAGTTTCTAAAATCTTTCTCAATGCCGATAGGCCGTAATACATTCGGGATTTAACGGTGTTTTCGGAAATATCCAATACCTCTGCAATCTCCCTGAATTTCATGCCTTCATATTCTTTCATGATCACCACCATCCGTTGTTCCTGGTTAATCTCCTTTAAAGCCTCCAGTAACAATGAGGATAACTCCTGTTGTTGCAAGCTCTTTTCCGGACCATAAGTTGCTAGTTGAATAGTGACTTTGCCTTTTTCCGGTACCCCATCAATGGAGATTGCCTGTCGCTTCAATTTTCTTTCTTCTTCATGACAGACGTTAACCGCAATACGGTAGATCCAGGACCTGAATCGCTCGGTGTCACGCAGTTTGGGTAAGCCTTTATGCACGGAAATAAAGGTTCTCTGGGTAGCTTCCATAGCCATATCATGCCCGGAGAAGTACTTTAGAGCCAGATTATAGATTCTTTTATACCACAAGGCCACCAACTTATTAAAGGCTTGGTTATCACCTTTTTGTGCCTTAAGGATAATCGCTTCTGAATGCCGCATGGCTATATCCAAGAGGGTTTCGGTGTACATAAGTTACTCATTCTAAATCATTGATGTTCAGGGTCTCAAAAAAGTTCTAAGATTATTCTTTTTTTTCAAAGGCGTCTTATACAAGCTGCCCTATATTGGTATATTTGGGCAATTTCCACTCTTTATGAAGCAGATTATCAGCATAGTGATACGGTATGTACCCCGTAAACAGCTGCAATTAGTAGGTCATTTTTTTGCTAAGGCCCTGTCCATTTTTTACCTGGGAACTGGGGTAGAATGTCCGGTTTGTCACAAGAAGTACCGCAAGTTCCTGCCCTATGGGCGCAAAGGAAGGGATAATGCCTTATGTCCTCATTGTCTGGCTTTGGAACGTCACCGGTTAATCTGGATGTACCTGGAGCAACAGACAGATTTCTTTAGTGCACCTCAGAAAATGCTGCACATCGCTCCGGAGTATTGTTTTATGGAACGTTTTGAGTCACTGGACAATCTGGACTACATCACTGCCGATATTGAATCCCCATTGGCAAAGGTCAAGATGGATATTCATCAGATCCCCTTTCCGGACAATTCTTTTGAATGTGCTATGTGCAACCACGTTATGGAACATGTGGACAACGACCGCCTGGCTATGAAAGAGATCCATCGGGTACTAAAGCCCGGTGGATGGGCTATTATTCAGGTGCCATTCTTTCCGCCGCTGCCTGAAAGTACCTACGAAGACCCTGCCATCACCTCGGCGGCCGACCGGTCCAAAGCTTTCGGTCAGGAAGATCATGTTAGGCTCTATGGTCTGGATTACAAGCTACGTCTGGAATCCAGTGGGTTTTTAGTAAAGGAAGATGATTTTGTGGAAAGCCTGGACCCTGAAATCATTGAAAAGCACGCCTTGCCTAAAGAAGCCATATACTTCTGTCGTAAATCAACGGTCTAAAATCCGATCTTATCCGTCAAAAGATACCCCTGTTTGGTAGAATTCTGTGTGATCATCTCGCTGAGAAATCCTGCCAGAAACAACTGTATCCCAATAATCAAAGCTACCAACGCTAGAAAAAACAGGGGTTGCTCTACGACATCACGGGGTGGTACCTGACTTAAATACCAAAAGTAATAGAGCTTTTCTCCAATGATCCACATGGTGATCAGTAAGCCCCCCAAAAAAGATAAGGTGCCCAAGGTTCCAAAAAAATGCATGGGACGTTTTTTGAACTTGGAGACAAATGTGACGGACAGCAGGTCCAGAAACCCC
>JAOTYN010000413.1 GCA_029861825.1 Cyclobacteriaceae bacterium | reverse complement strand
GGTCGTCAGGGTGATCCCGTTAGTTCGCAATTCTTTGTGTCATTGGAAGACAATCTGATGCGACTTTTCGGATCGGATCGTATTGCTAAACTTATGGATCGCATGGGTTTGGAAGAAGGGGAGGTCATTCAACACAGCATGATCACCAAATCTATCGAACGGGCACAAAAGAAAGTTGAGGAAAACAACTTCGCCATTCGCAAGAGGTTATTGGAGTACGATGACGTAATGAATTCCCAGCGGGAGGTGATCTACAAACGGCGACGAAATGCCCTTTATGGCGATCGCTTGGAACTGGATATCATGAACATGGTCTATGATACCTCCGAGGACATAGTGCTGAATGCTACCGCCATGGTGGACTATGAGGGCTTCAAACTAAATTCCTTGGGGATACTGGCCTTGGATTATCCCATCAATAAGGAAGACTTTGAGAAAGTCGACCCTCCTATACTTACCGAAGAGCTTTATAATGCCGCCTATAAGCATTACAAAGAGAAGAATGAAGCGCTCAAGAAAAGAGCTTACCCCATTTTTAAGAACATAGAGAAGGAACGAGGAGCTACCGTGGAAGATGTTATGGTCCCGTTCACTGACATGAAAAAGCAAATTGGGGTGGTTACTAATTTGCAGAAAAACGTGGATTCCGAATGTAGGGAGTTGCTAGTTTCTATGGAAAAGATGGTCACCCTGGCCTTCATAGACCAGGCTTGGAAGGAGCATCTTCGTGAAATGGACGATTTGAAGCAGTCCGTACAGAATGCCGTATACGAGCAAAAAGACCCCCTGCTGATCTATAAGTTCGAATCCTTTGAACTTTTCAAAGGTTTTGTTTCAAAAGTCAATGAAGATACCATATCCTTCTTAATGCAGGCCGATCTGCCTGTCCAGCAATCAGGCGACGTACAAGAAGCACAGGCTCCTCGAAGCCGTCAGCGATTGCAGGAATCCAAGGAAGAAAGCGGGTCCATTTTAGGGGGCGGAAAAACCCCGGATGCCAGGAACCGGCCAGCTGCCGAGAAAACCATGCCCATAAAATCCGCCAAAATAATGGGAAGGAACCAACGGGTAACCGTGCAGTATATGGACGGAAACGTCAAGAAGGGAGTCAAATTTAAAACTGTAGAGGAAGACATAAAGAATAATAAATGCGTTCTAATAGAAGATTAACTTCATCAATATGAAAGGGATATCTTATTTGATAATTTTTCTACTAACGGGAATTTTTGGTTGCACCCTCATGTCTCCAACCTCCAGCACCGTCAAATACGGCGAAGATCTGTCTGTACACCGCCCCAAAGTGGAGACCGATACTTCCGGCCTTAACCAGGAAACTCCAGAACAGCTAGCCGACGTGACCCCGCAGTATGATAATTCCAGCGAACTGGACCAGCGACTACGGGCTATTAGCAATCAAAACAAATCTGATGGTGCTGTAATAGGGTATACCATACAGGTTTATTCCGGTACCAGCCGGGAAAACGCCTCCAAAGCTAAAGCCAAGGTGTATCGGATCTTACCGGACTCCAGGCCGGAGACCAAGTATGAGCAGCCCGTTTACAAAGTGCGAGTGGGAGAATTCGGAGATCGTTTAGAGGCACAAGTGATTTACGCCGAGCTCCAAGAGGAATTTCCCGATGCCATAGTCATACCTCATCGCATCAGGCTATAGGGACTTGGGAGCTTCATTAAGAGATACTATTAAAGACCTGGCTGCAGCCCAGGCCCATGAATTGGTGAAGATTCGCAGACATTTGCATGCCAATCCCGAACTGTCATTCGAAGAGTATCAAACCGCCAAATATGTTTCCAATAAATTAAGGGAGTATGGCTTATCGCCTCAGGAAGGTATTGCCACTACTGGGGTGGTGGTCCACGTGGAGGGAAAAAATCCTAACAAAAAGGTCTTGGCCCTGAGGGCCGATATGGATGCTCTTCCTATACAGGAAGCCAATGATGTTCCTTATAAATCGGTTAACCCTGGTATTATGCATGCCTGCGGACATGATGTTCACACCACCAGCTTATTAGGTACCGCTAAAATACTGCAGCAGGTAAGGAATCAATTTGAAGGTACAGTTAAGTTATTGTTTCAGCCTGGGGAGGAAAAGATCCCCGGTGGCGCTTCTATCATGATCAAGGAAGGGGTATTGTCCAATCCGGAGGTAAGCCGGATCCTGGGTCAACATGTGATGCCCTTTATCGATGTGGGAAAAGTAGGATTTCGTGAAGGCATGTATATGGCCAGTGCTGATGAGATCTATATTACAGTAAAAGCCCGCGGGGGTCATGGGGCCACCCCTCATTTGAATGTGGATTCCGTATTAATCGCAAGTCATCTTATTGTGGCTCTTCAGCAGGTGGTAAGTCGACATGCCGATCCCAAAGTACCTTCAGTGCTTTCATTCGGCAAAGTGATAGCGGAAGGCGCCACCAATATTATTCCCGATGAGGTAAAACTGGAAGGTACTTTCCGCACCATGGATGAGCCCTGGCGGGCAAAAGCCAAGGAACTGATCCATAAGATTGCACATGGAGTGGTGGAGAGTATGGGCGGCACCTGCGAAATCAACATCCTAAAAGGGTTCCCTTATTTGAAAAATAACCCCGAGTTTACCCGTCTCGCTAAGAAAGCTGCCGAAGATTATTTGGGAGCTGAAAATGTGGTAGATCTTGATGTATGGATGGCGGCGGAGGATTTTGCTTTTTACTCTCAGGAGATCGATGCTTGCTTTTACCGGTTAGGCGTACGAAATGAAGCCAAAGGAATCACCTCTTCAGTACATACTCCAACTTTCGATATTGATGAAAATGCCCTGGAAGTAGGATCTGGTTTGATGGCCTGGCTGGCAATTCAGGAGTTGAACTATAGATAAAAAATAGGAATAAGGAAACTGGCCATCAACCATATGACCAGCGTTAAAATACCTCCTACCTTAAGGAAGTCCGTAAATTTAAAATTACCCGCCCCATAGATCAATGTGTTGGTCTGATAGCCAATAGGCGTGGCAAAAGAAGTACTGGCCGCGAAAAGTACCGTCAGCAGAAAAGGTTTGGGGTCCAAACCCATATTGGCCGCCAGTGAAATGGCCACCGGTACTAACAATATAGCAGTAGCCTGGTTACTGATAACACTCGTGAGTACAACGGTGATCAGAAACAGCAGGGATATAGTAAACTGCAAGGGCCAACCTTCCGTCAGGGTAAAAATGCCTTCACTTACCAACTGATCCAATCCGGTATTGTGGATAGCGATACCCAAAGGCAACAAACCTGCCAGCAGAAAGATCACTTTCCATTCCACAAACTGATAAGCCTTTTGCAGACTAACATTTTTAGACAACAGCATCAGCATGGCGCCAATCAAGGTACTGGTGAGGATGGGCACTATATCCAAAGCTGCCAACAGCACCACCAGTACTACTATAAAGAAAGACCAAATGACTTTTCGTCGATCAAACACCCTGCGTGTATGTTCATACAGCAAGCCCAGATCTTGATTGCTGTTAAGAAAAGGCAGATTGTCTTTTTGGGTTTCCAGTAATATAGTGTCTCCAATTTGCGGCCGGTAGTTCAGCTGCTTTCCGGAATATACTCCTCCTTTCTTTTTTACCGCCAAGGGCACAGCATTGTACAATTCATTGAAAACAATGCGCTTCATTTTGCGCCCTACAATTTTTGAATTGGGCATTACCATCACCTCAGCCAGTACCAATTCCCCCCGCTCCAAATCACGGTCCACTTGACTGAAATCCGTTGGAAATACCAGTTCTTTGTAGGATTTTATGTTGACGATATCGTCAATTCCTCCTTTGATAAGTATGGTGTCACCGCGTTGCATCCGTTCA
>JAOTYN010000047.1 GCA_029861825.1 Cyclobacteriaceae bacterium | reverse complement strand
TTATGATCTAATCAAAACCTGGACCAAGGATCCTCAAAAGTGGGTAAAAGATTTTGTCAAGGATCAACAGGTATTGCTGCATGATATACAACCCCAGGACTGTGGGAACGCCGTGGCTTTTCTGCTTAGCGACTTGAGTAGTGCCATAACCGGTCAAACCCTATATGTGGATAAAGGTACCACCAGCTTATTGTTCAATCGTTTTTCCACAGAACAAACATGAAGATAACTGCAATCACTTGCTATGAGGTAATAGTACCAGCCAGAGCCGGTACCATATCCAGCGAAGACATCAACAAACCATTGCATAAACTGCCGGTGGGGGCAAAGTCGGGCTGGAGTGTCCAATTTGATCAGCTGTCCAAGCTATTGGTGAAGCTTGAACTCAGCAATGGAATCGTTGGCTGGGGTGAACTGTATCGAAATCACCAATGGCCGGTAGTGGATGATATCGTGGCCCAATTAATAGGGAAAGATTTGAACGCTTTGTCGCTACAGCAGCTACCATTTGCTTTTTGCCGGGAATATGACGGATTCGAATGTGCTATATGGGATGCCTATGCCAAGGCTCATGACATGAGAGTAGTGGACTTGTTGGGGGGTGCCTTGCGTGAAAAAGTGAAGATCGGCGCTTGGTCCAGTCATCGTAGCAGCACTGACATAGCGGCATTAGCAGAGAATTTTCATCACCAGGGTTACGATTGTGTAAAATTCAAGTGCGATTTGGAAGATGATGTAGTGGCCTGGTGCGAAACAATTTCCAAGGTAGCTCCTGGAATGCAGGTAATACTGGACCCCAATGAGCGCTGGAAGTATGGATATGAAGCCAGACAGCGCATAGACTGGTTGCAAAGGGTGGGTAACATGCTTTGTCTTGAAGACCCCATACCTCGCTGGCAGCTGGCCGAATATGCAGCCTTGCGCCAATATGGAAATATTCCCATTGTCCTACATGTTTCATTGCCTTATATTCTTCATGGCCAACGGGTTAAAGACGCCATTCAGGCTTTGGAGATGAGGGCCGTAGATGGATTTAATTTCAACGGAGGACTAGCGAATTTTCAAAAGCTCGATCATATCGCCAGTGCCGCAGAATTACCCTGTTGGCATGGTTCGGAGGTAGACTTAGGCATTCTGGAAGCTATGTATGTGCATTCGGTGGCAGCAGCGGCTTCATGTGTTTGGCCTAGTGATATATTCGGTAAGCTTGTTCGAGAACATGATCTGCTCAAGGAGTCCCTGAAAATAGAACCGCCCTATGTGTATCTTCCCGAAGGCCCGGGACTGGGTGTGGAGCCGGATCCGCAGGCCATTGAACAGTATAAAGTCGGTCAAAAAGAATACAAATAATGAATCAAAATCCGTTTCCTGAAAAAAGTGATCGCTGGCATATCTGGGAGATGTTAGTAGCCCGGGATATTAAAGCTTTTGTCAACGCCGATTGGGATATGGTCGCCCAGGATTTCGTAGAGGAGGGGTTTATGGGTATTGACGGCGGTCGGCAGCCCAATCCCGATGCCTGGAGCTTGAATTTTCCTGATCTGTCTTCTTATCGAAACGAATGGCTTCACCAAGCCAGGAGCTTTCAAAAAATTCAATGGGATGAAGATATTGAAGCGGCTTTTTTCCGGGTTACCACACTTCGGGATATTGACATCCAGGGAGAAGCCGCGCTGGTACATAAAAAATTCTTTGGGGCTCTTAATCGTGCCGACGGATCACAGGTCCCCATGGAATGGCAAACATTGTATCGTTGTCGCAGGGTAGATGGATCCTGGAAAATTGCCGGTTTTACGGGGTATTTGCCTCATTTTCTAGGTCCTGTTTTGTCCGGTCCAGCCAAGCAACTACCAGCGGGCGCAAGCCAACACAAGACAGCTGGGCCTTATTCTCCGGTGTTGGAAGTTACCGCCTCTAAACTTGTGGTGATTTCCGGTCAAGCCGCCATAGATGATGAAGGCACTGTAGTGGGCGAGACCATAGAAGAACAGACTATCTGTACATTGGACAATTGCCGGAAGCAATTGTCTCAAGCAGGATGTTCCCTTGATGATGTGTTCAAAGTGAACGTATACTTAAAAGACTTGGCGGATTGGCCGCGATTCAACGAGGTCTACCGCCAATATTTTTCGGAACCTTTACCGGTACGGGCTGCTATTGGCAGTGACCTGTTAATGACACTTTTGGTTGAAATTGAAATGTGGGCCGCAAAATCATGATTTGGGATCAACTTACTTCAGAGGAATTAGCCAGCTGTGACCGTCACACTCCAGTGCTGTTATTGACGGCTGCCACCGAACAGCACGGCAGTCATTTGCCATTAGCCACCGACCGTCTGATAGGGGAACATTTTCTTAATGTACTGGAACAACGTATCTCTCAGGATGTGCTGATCCTTCCTTCGGTAGCAGTGGGATGCTCGGATCATCATCTTTCTTTTCCCGGAAGTCTGAGCCTTTCACATCGGGCTTTTATGAACCAGGTTTGCGACATCATCAAGCAGGTATTTCATCATGGATTTCACAAAGTGGTGATTTTCAATAGTCACGGTGGGAATCAGGCTGCAAATCAAGTTATTGTTGAAGATGTGGGTTATAATTATCCTGATAAACAAATAGTTACAACATCATGGTGGCGTATCGCAGGGGACTCGTTAAAAAATATTACTACTACTGGCCCCGGCGGCGTGGGGCATGCCGGTGAGTTTGAAACCTCCGTCATGATGTACATTGACCCCGACTTGGTAAGGGGGGATAAAGTAGTGCCCGGAAGCAACCAATCCACCTTCTCCTGGGCCGAAGCCGATCTGTTGCGCTCCTCCGGGGCTTCGTATTATCGGACCATGAGAGAGATGACACCTAATGGTGTTTATGGAGATCCTACCCAGGCTACAGTTAATAAGGGAGAACAAATCACGGAGGCTGTAGTCCATGCATTGACTAAACTAATTCAAGAACTGAAAACTGACCAATGACCAATTTTAATTGGTGGGTGGATGGTTCAATTATCCTGCTGTATGTAGTGGGGGCAGTGACCGCCGGGCTCTACGTACGGCGATATGTAAAAAAAGTGGACGATTTCCTGGTAGCCGGGCGCAATGTGGATCTTTACCTGGGGATTGCCAGCCTTTCAGCCACGGAGTTTGGTATTGCGACCTGTATGGCCAACGCTGAGCTTGGTTACAAATACGGTTTCGCAGGGATCACCCCGGGGATCGCACTGGCCTTGGCCATGTTCGTAGTAGGCAGTACTGGATTCTGCATAAAACCGCTGCGACAGCAAAAAGTGATCACCATACCTGAGTTATTTCAGGCCAAGTTTGGAACCAAGGTCAGATGGGCGAGTGGTGTGGTCATTGTGCTAGGAGGTTTGCTGAATATGGGGGTATTTTTACGCCAGGCAGGGGATTTTCTGGTTATTGTAGGAGGGTTTGATCTAAGGTATTTGGAATTGATCATGACGGTGATCCTGGTAGGAATAGCCGTTTATACCATTTTAGGCGGTATGCTGTCGGTACTGGTTACCGACTATATTCAATTCGTGGTCATGAGTATAGGATTGCTGGCGGTGGTAGGACTGATCATTTGGAGCTTTGGTTGGGAGACTTTAAATGAAACCGCCTATACTGAACTAGGAGCAGGAGCTTATAACCCCTTAGTCAACGGTGATTATGGCATAGACCGCATTTTATTGGATCTACTGGTAGCTTTCGCTGCGGTTTTAACCTGGCAAACCATGATTTCCAGAGTACTTTCTGCCAAAGACGCGCTTACCGGACAGAAGATTTACCGGGGTACCAGCCCATTTTTTCTGGTACGATTTACCATACCGGCTGTATTGGGAATAGGGGCGCTGCATTTCTTTGGAGCTGATCTGTTTGCCGAAAATGGAGTCCTGGCTATGCCCAACCTGCTATCACAACTGGTGCCTGTGGGTTTGTTGGGAATCCTTATAGCGGCTATGCTGGCGGCAGACATGTCGACCAACTCTTCCTACATGATTGCCTGGAGTTCGGTGATCTATAATGATATTATGAGACCTATTCACAAAGGCCTATGGTCCGACCAAAAGGGTATATTATGGAATCGGGTACTGATAGCTGTCATAGGGGTGTTCCTACTGCTTTACGGTCTCTGGTACCCCTTGAAAGGGGATCTTTGGGTCTACATGCAGGTAACAGGGACCATTTATTTGGCCAGTATGAGTGTGATCCTGATTGCGGCTTGCTATTGGAAACAGGCCAACAACTGGGGAGCTATAGCGGCCATCACCACCGGCTGTGTCATGCCTATTTCATTCCTGATCCTGCAGCAAGCACCGGCAACGCAGGACATGGCCCAGCAGTTAGGCCCTTACAAACTGGGAGTTTCAACCTACGCTTGTACTGCCATAGCTATGGTGATGGGATCGATGTTAAAGAATAAATTAAAGCGCACATGATATTCTGGACAGTTTTTGTAATAATGGTGTTGCTCTGGTATGCTATTCTAACGGTAGTTGTGGGCTACCGGGGTGGCAAAGACATTAGAAATATGATACGTCATTTAGAACAGCAGCATGATGAAAAACAGGTTTAAAGATCAGGTAGCAGTGGTGACCGGCGCCGCCCGTGGTATTGGTGAGGCCATTGCCAAGAGACTGGCAGAAGAAGGGGCATCAGTGGCGGTAACGGATATTAATGAGACCGGATTGGGTAACCTGGTGGGAGAGATTCAGGAAAAGGGAGGAACAGCCTGGCCCTATCCCTTGGATATTACGGATGAGTCGGCTGTCAAAGAGTCCTTGGACCATATCTATCAAAGGCATGATCGTCTGGATCTTCTAGTGAATTGTGCGGGGATTGTAGGTCCCACCGGCATAAAAATTCAGGATTACCCCTTGGCAGAGTTTCAACAGGTCTGTGCAGTTAATCTAACA
Source organism: Cyclobacteriaceae bacterium (assembly GCA_029861825.1). Lineage (GTDB taxonomy): Bacteria > Bacteroidota > Bacteroidia > Cytophagales > Cyclobacteriaceae > JAJCYK01. The sequence goes on along the minus strand of JAOTYN010000047.1, from coordinate 9,375 downwards.
GGTGCTTTTATTGTGACTCAGAGCGCCCTTCCCTTGATGCTGAAACGCAACTATGGACGTATTCTCCACCTGACCAGTATTGGAGGCAAAGAGGGAAACCCAAATATGGTAGGCTACGCTGCCAGCAAGTCTGGCCTTATGGGATTGGTCAAAGGAGTGGGCAAAGAATACGCTCAAACCGGGATCACCATTAATGGCTTGGCCCCGGCGGTGATCGCCACCAAAATGAATCTGGATACTGATCCGCAAGTACTCCAATATATGACCGATAAGATCCCTATGAAGCGACTAGGTACCGTAGAAGAGGCCGCTGCCATATCTTGTTGGTTGGTTTCAGAGGAAGCCAGTTTTAATACCGCTGCCATCTTCGACCTGTCCGGGGGTAGAGCGACCTTTTAATAATTTAATTCAAATTTCATTATGGCAAAGATCTATTATGTGGGTGACTGGGCGGTACTTACGGGTCCGGTATTTGCCGAAACACCCTTTCACTATTCCCACAAGGGCCTGGACATCTTTAATTATGGTAAATGGTTGAAGGACGCCCTGGAAGTAGGAGAGGAGCACCAAGTGACTTCAGTATCGGCCTGGGACTTCTACAACAAATTGGGTCCTGGTGATTATGAAAAGATCCTAGAGGAATATGACGTGCTGATCTTCAGTGATGTGGATGCTAAGCTCTTTCAGTTAGCTCCCAGCTTTTTTGACAGAGAAAAGTTTGGTAATCAAGTATTGACTTTCCCCGATCGTATTCGACTTTCAGTTGAAGCTGCTCAGGCCGGCACCCATTTCATGTTTTTAGGAGGTTGGTACTCTTTTACCGGAGAACTGGGTAAAGGAGGGTGGGGCCGCACGCAGCTTCGGGAAATACTCCCCGTAAAGTGTCTGGATATTGAGGATCTGGTGGAGAGTACCGAAGGGTATAGTCTCCAAGCTACTGCTGCTGGCGAGGGAATTTTTGCTGAGATCCCCCTGGATGAATGCCCCCCGATTTTAGGGTATAATCAAACGTTACCCATGCCCGAGCATAGAACATTGTTGGAATTTCAGGAAACCGGTGATCCGGCACTGGTCCTGGGAACTTTTAATAAGGGCAGGGTCCTGGCTTACATGTCCGACCCGGCTCCTCATTGGGCCTGCAATTTCGTTTATTGGGAGCACTATGGGGCATTTTGGAGACGATGTGTGGATTTACTACTGCAAAAAGACTGATAAAAATTCGTATATTTTAGCTATGAAAAAACTGGGCATACCGGTATTGCTGATGGTTCTGTGCTCCTGTTCAGTGGAGATCCCAGATCCAGTATCCCAAGCCTATGAGGCTTTGCCTGATGAAATTGATTTTAACTTCCATGTTAAGCCCATTCTTTCGGATCGTTGTTATAAATGTCACGGACCGGACGAACAAGCCCGTCAAGCTGATCTGCGACTGGACCTGCCCCATGAAGCTGCCCGGGTAATCAAAGCCAGTAGTATCCGCCGGAGCCCTTTGGTTCATCGTATTATCAGTGCGGATCCTGAAGAAATGATGCCTCCACCGGATTCCAACCTGAAACTGACAGCCGAAGAAAAGGCCACTCTAATTAAATGGATAGAACAGGGAGCGGAATGGAAAGACCATTGGGCTTTCATACCTCCCCAAAAGCCTCAGGTGCCAACTTTATCGGATTCTCAAGTTCTGGCTCAAAACGAAATTGATCATTTTATCTTTCAACAGGCTTCCCACCAGGGTCTGGTACCTAATCCCATGGCCTCCAAAGAGCGATTATTGCGCAGGGTAACCATGGACCTTACGGGACTTCCGCCTACCATGACACAGATTAAGAATTTTGTTGAAGACCAAAGCCCGGAGGCTTATGAGAAAGTGGTGGATGAATTATTGGAGTCCAGCGCTTGTGCAGAACGATTAACTATGGAATGGATGGATCTGGCACGCTATGCAGACTCCCATGGTCTACATGCGGATGGATGGCGCATGATGTGGCCCTGGCGTGACTGGGTCATCAAAGCTTTTGACGAGAATATGCCTTATGACCAATTTGTAACCTGGCAATTGGCCGGAGACCTCCTGGACAACGCCACTCGGGAACAGAAATTGGCCACGGCCTTTAACCGAAACCACCCAATGACCGCTGAAGGAGGGGCCATTGATGAGGAGTACCGATTGAGTTATGTGTTTGATCGTGCGGAAACTGCGGGAACGGCTTTCCTGGGGCTCACCATGAATTGTGCTCGCTGCCATGATCATAAGTTCGATCCTGTATCTCAAAAAGATTACTATCAATTTGCGGCTTTTTTCAACAATATTAAGGAGCTGGGCATGACGGGTGATGACGGCAATTACGGTCCCATGCTGGCTTTGACCGATGCGGAAACGGACAAGATTACGGCCTTTTTGGACCAAGAGATCGGTCGTGAGGAGCAACGGCGTGATACGCTAACGCGCAACTTGAAGGTAGCATCTGTTCCCGGCCAAACTACTGCATCACCTCCCAAGATCGTTCACTTGCCACTGGATCAAATTCGAAATCAACGGCGGTCCGATCTTAGGGATCCCGCCAAACACAAGGGACCGTTGAAAAACCAGGTAATAGATAATAATGCTAGGGCCACCTCTCCCGGCAATCCACAATTGGTGCCTGGTAAAGTGGGTCAGTCCTTGCATTTTACCGGCGAGTACGATGAGCTGTATATCCATGATGTGCCTAATTTTGAATGGACCCAAGCCTTTTCCGGAGGGTTGTGGGTAAATACCACTAAAAGAGACTCACTCAAAACCCAAACTTTGATGGGCACTGCCGGTGAAAAGAACAATTTTTGGCGGGGATGGGATTTCTTTTTGGATTCACAAAACCGCCTCAATTTCCGACTCATTCATTCATTACCCCATAACTATATTCATGTTTCCACTCTCGATTCAGTAAAGTTAAGCACCTGGGCCCATGCCTTTTTCACGTATGACGGCTCCGGAAAAGCCGGGGGTATTAAGCTATATATTGATGGTAGGGACCAGAACCTTGATATTGGCTACGATCGATTGTATAAATCCGCTAAAACGGTAGGACTCGGTGCCCACGAGCTCATCGACAGGCCGGTGCGGGTAGCGAAGAGCTATCGTAGTTATACCGGTGAAAATGGAGTATTGAAGGGAGAGCTGGATGAGATCTACCTATTTGGCTCCTCGTTAACCACTTTGGAGGTTCATCAATTGTATAATAGCCAGTCTTTACAGGAGCGGCAAACAACCTCTGACCACATTCAAGCGCATAACTTGGCCCATCACCCGGAAATCATTGACAGTGACCATCAGCTAAAGGAACTGAGACAAAGAAAACTGGAGTTGATGAACGCCATTCCGGAAGTGATGGTTATGGAAGAGTTACCTCAGACCCGTGCGGCTTTTGCCTATCGGCGAGGAGCTTATGATGCCCCTATGTATCAGGTTGAAACAGGTACCCCGGAAATATTAAACCAATTTCCGGAAGGTACTCCTCGAAACCGTTTGGGATTGGCAAAGTGGCTATTTAGTGGGGACAACCCCTTGACGGCCCGGGTGACCGTAAACCGTTATTGGCAGATGTTATTTGGACAGGGGTTGGTGAGCACTCCCCATGATTTTGGGGTACAAGGTGCCTTGCCCACACATCCCCATTTACTGGACTGGCTAGCAGTTACTTTAATGGAGCAGCAATGGGATATCAAGGGACTACTTAAGTTGATGGTGATGTCTCATACCTACAGGCAGTCGAGTTCAACCACCGAGGAAAAGTTACGAATGGACCCTCAAAACATATACCTGGCTCGGGGTACAACCTATAGACTATCAGCAGAAATGATAAGAGATAACGCACTAGCTGCTAGTGGGTTATTAGTAAATAAACTGGGAGGGGAAAGCGTTCGGCCCTATCAGCCAGAGGGCCTTTGGATCGAAAAAGGCAATTTTTCCCACAAGTTATTGCACTATCGGGTTACCCGAGGAGACAGTCTATATCGGAGGAGTCTTTACACTTTTGTGAAGCGTAGTTCCCCACATCCAGCTATGACTGCCTTCGATGCCCCTAATCGCGATGTGTGCATTGTAAAGCGCGAGAACACCAACACCCCGCTACAGGCTCTGGTATTATTGAACGACCCCCAATTTGTGGAATGCTCTAGGGTATTGGCACAACGGGTTCAACAGGAAGCTAGGGACTCTTTAGAGGAACAGATCGGACGGGCTTTCCAACTGGCAACCGGTCGCTCACCTAAAGATCAGGAAATGCAGATTTTTATGAATCTATTCAACACTCAAAAAGAACATTTCCGGCAGGAACCTGAGCATGCCCAGGAATTACTGAAAGTAGGCGACTATCCTGTGGATCCACAGTTGAACCCCTTGAATACTGCGGCATTGACGGTATTAGCCAGTACTATTTTGAATCATGACGAGGCTTATATGAAACGATAGCATTATGCACCACTGCGACCATCAAGATGATCATTATACCAGAAGGGATTTTCTTACCAAAACTTCATTGGGACTGGGAGCTTTGTCCATGGCCTCGTTCCTGGATCCTATAGGTCTGTTTGGTCAATCTTCTGAACCTTTGGTAACCCCAGGTTCATTAGGCAAACCGCATTTCACACCTAAAGTAAAGCGAGTGATCTATCTGTTCCAAAGCGGTGCTCCCTCGCAACTGGATCTGTTTGACTATAAACCCTTGCTGAATAAGATGAATGGTGAGGAACTCCCCGAAAGCGTACGCCAAGGGCAGAGACTTACCGGTATGACGGCAGGACAAGCCAGCTTTCCTTTAGCCGGTACTCAATTCAACTTCCAACAACATGGCAACAGCGGGGCTTGGGTAAGCGATCTAATGCCCTATACCTCAAAACTGGTGGATGATCTGTGCTTTATAAAATCCATGTATACAGAGGCCATAAATCACGATCCCGCTATAACTTTCATACAAACCGGTTCTCAGTTTCCCGGTCGACCGTCCATTGGTTCGTGGTTGAGCTACGGGTTGGGCAGCGATAACCAAAACCTGCCTTCTTTTGTAGTACTGCTCACCAAAGACAAATATGGCCAACCTCTGTACTCACGGCTGTGGGGTAACGGATTTTTACCTTCCCAACATCAGGGAGTGCAGTTCCGTGCCGGTAAAAACCCCGTGCTTTACCTGAATAACCCTCCCGGTGTTACAGATGCTAGCCGTAGGGAGCAGTTGGATCACTTAAGTCAGCTGGAAGCCCTGAATTATCAAGATATAGGAGATCCTGAAATCCTGGCCCGTATGGCACAATACGAAATGGCTTTCCGCATGCAAACCTCAGTTCCGGAAATCATGGATACCTCCACCGAACCGGATTATATCTATGATATGTATGGTCCCGACAGCCGTAAGCCCGGGACATATGCGGCAAATTGCTTATTGGCCCGCCGGTTGGCGGAACGGGACGTTAAGTTTATCCAACTTTACCATCAGGGCTGGGATCAACATGGCAACTTGCCCAAGGCCATACGTACCCAGTGTAAGGAAACGGATCAGCCTACTGCGGCGTTGATCAAGGACCTCAAGCAGCGGGGTATGCTGGAAGACACCTTGGTCATATGGGGTGGAGAGTTTGGCCGTACCAACTACTCCCAAGGAAAGCTCACTGAGATCGACTATGGCCGCGACCATCATCCCAAATGCTTTACCATATTTATGGCAGGCGCCGGAGTTAAAAAGGGATTCACCTGGGGGGGGACTGACGAATTCGGTTATAATGTGGCGGCAAATCCCGTACACGTACACGATTTTCAAGCTACCCTGCTTCACTTATTAGGGGTTGATCACGAACGGCTTACCTTTAAATTTCAAGGGCGGCGTTTTCGACTTACTGATGTCCATGGTGAACTGGTAAAATCGATTTTGACCTGATTAGAATATTTTCTTTTTAAAGAGGGAGATTTGATCTGTATTGATCTAGCGTACCATCCTTGCTCCCCACTTAAAGTCAGCTAAGGATATAGCGTTGAGCGAGTTTCTTGTAGTCTGTAACTTGTTCCTCAATCCATTGTTGGTCTCGACCTAACTTCTGGGCCATAATGGCTGCAACCTTAGGAGCCATTTCCATGCTGGCCCTGGCATCCATAAACAGGGCTCTGACCCTACGTGCAAGTACATCCTCAACTGTGCGAGCCATTTCCTCTTTTACAGCCCACAAAACTTCTGCTCCTAAATAATCCAAGTGGGGGTGCAATTTTTCTCCCAGCTCCGGGCTCTCTTCTATGACCTGTAAGATAGCGGCCCGGTCCGATCCGTAAATATGTAAATGATCTTTGTGATCAAAATTCTGGGCATAACCGTGAATGGGCATGTTCTTGGTGATGCAGGGTCGTTCCTCCAGGCCGCCTACCAAAGCCACTTTATCAACGGTATCCTCTCCCATTTTTCGATAGGTAGTCCATTTGCCACCGGTAAGAGTAATCAGTCCGCTTAGGGAGACGGTCAGTAAGTGGTTGCGGGATATTTCCTTAGTACTTTGGTCATTTTCATCGTCTGGTGCTGCCAATGGCCTTAACCCAGCAAAGATACTCAATACGTCCTCACGCTTGGGAGCCCTGGTCAGGTAGCGACCGGCAGTTTTCAGTATAAAATTAATTTCCTCTTCAAGAGGTTGAGGCTCTAATTCCGGGACCTCGCGTGGAGTGTCGGTAGTGCCTACAATAACCCTGTCGTGCCAGGGAACGGCAAACAACACGCGATCATCGTCGGTCTTGGGTATCATAATGGCGGATTTACCTTTTAGAAAATCCTTGTTCAGTACCAGATGCACCCCTTGACTGGGGCGAATACTTTTCTTATGCTTTGGATCGTCCATCCAGCGTATTTCATCCGCAAAAACCCCAGTAGCGTTTACCACGGCCTTGGCCTTGATCTGGTGAATATTCCCGGTCTCCACATCCGTGGCGGTCACTCCCGCTACCAATCCGTCCTGGGTTTTTAATAATCCCGTAACCTTGAAATAATTGGCCAGGGTTCCGTTGTTCTTGCTGAATGTCTGTGCGAGATTTATGGCTAAACGGGAATCGTCGAACTGTCCGTCGTAATAAATAACCCCCCCTTTTAATCCTTCCGTTTTAATGTTGGGAATAGCACTAACGGTTTCTTCCTTGGAGATCATTTCAGAGGGGCCCAGGCCAAGTTTACCGGCCATCATGTCATAGACTTTCATGCCAATGGCATAAAAAGGACCACTCCACCAAGCGTAATTGGGAATAATAAAGGCCAGGTTCTTGACCAAATGGGGTGCATTCTGACGTAGTAATCCCCTTTCGTGAAGGGCTTCTAAAACCAGCGAGACATCACCCTGGGCCAGATAGCGAACTCCGCCATGCACTAGTTTAGTACTGCGGCTGGAGGTACCTTTGGCAAAGTCGGCTTGTTCCAGGAGCAGGGTGGTATAACCTCTGGTAGTGGCATCAACAGCGGTTCCTAACCCGCTGGCCCCTCCGCCGATCACAATCAGATCCCAAACCTTCTGGGGGTCTTCGGTGATGGCTTTGATCATGAATTCGCGTTTCATACTTACACTGGATATTAGGGATCTTCACTGCAATATAAGAGAATGCAAAGGCAATAAGTTATAATTAGAGTAAAGGAAATTTCCCCGCTATGATTTTTCCAGTTCAAATAATTAGCTATTTTTAGATTCCTATGAATTACTTCCTGAAGGGCTGGTGTGCATAGTTTTGGAAGTGTAAATATGACAGATCTCCAGAAAGGCTTCGGTTTGTTCATCTCCTGGTATATAACCAATACCCAAGATCGTAAACCCGTCAACCGCATCTCGCTCAATCAGAGCTCCAGGGTGCAAAGGCTTTAACAAAAACCTATCATGGCCACTGAAAAATTACCCTCATCGAATCGTTTAGTCTCACTGGATGCGTACCGTGGTCTTACCATGTTTCTGTTGATCGCAGAAGCCGCTTTAGTGTACCATGCTTTTACGGAATTCTTTGCAGAGGGTACCTTGGGAGCTACCCTGGTACGGCAATTTCACCATCACCCCTGGAATGGATTACGTTTTTGGGATTTGATCCAGCCCTTTTTCATGTTTATAGTAGGGGTGGCCATGCCATTTTCACTAAAAGGCAGGATGTCCAAGGGGGCCACCTGGAATGAGGCTTTTCAACATATCCTAGTGCGGTGCTTTTTACTGTTGCTTTTTGGAGTGGGTCTGCATTGTGTCTACAACGATAAACTGGTTTGGGAACTGTGGAATGTTTTGACGCAATTGTCTTTTACTATACTGGTCACCTTTTTATTGATGAGGTATCCCATCAAAACGCAGTTGATAGTGTCATTGCTGTTTTTGGTATTAACGGAAATATTGTATCGCACCTACGACCCCTCAGCACCTTTCGTAAAGGACCAAAACTTTGGCAGCTGGATGGATATGATACTCATGGGCAAGATCAATCCCGGTGGGGGATGGGTCACTATCAACTGCCTTCCCACGGCTGCTCATACCATCTGGGGAGCTATTTGCGGAGCCATATTATTGAACAAAGAAAAGGAGCCCGGATCGAAGATCAGAATATTCCTCATTTCCGGACTGATATGTCTGGTCATCGGTTACGGTTTGGATCTATTGTCTATCACTCCCATTGTGAAACGGATTTCTACCACTTCCTTTGTATTTGCTTCAGGAGGATGGTGTTTGTGGACTTTGGCGCTCTTTTATTGGTTCGTTGACATCAAAAAATACCGCAAATGGGCTCGTATGTTCATCATAGTAGGTACTAATTCCATATTTATATACCTCTTTGCCGAAGTTCTGGGACATCGCTGGCTTACGGGATTTGTCAAGATCTTCAATGATGGGTTTTTAGGAATGTTGGGCATTCCAGCTCCCTATCTGGCTGTTACCAATGCTTTGTTGGTACTTGCAATCATGTGGTATCTCTGCTACTTCCTTTACAAAAAGGGGATCTTCTTTAAGATCTGATCATTGAGGTTGGGGAGTTTTGCGGGATGAACCTCTCACCACCAGTTTGGTGTTGAGGATTTTCTTGCGGGGCTTGAATTTGCCGGGTATATTCATTTGCTCCAGAAACAACTCCATAGCTACCTGCCCGATCTCATAGGAGGGTTGCGCTACCGTGGTCAATGCTGGTGTCATATGTTGACCGACGGGTTCATCAGTGAATCCCACCAGCCCTATTTGGTCCGGTATATTTAAACCTCTTTTTTCAATAACCTCAGCAGCGTTGATGGTCACAGGATCGTTGACAGCAAATATGGCATCGGGCGGATGAGGCAGATCCAGCAACTTATGGGTAGCTGCGGCGGCGGAGTCCTTCATACGTGGACATTCCACTATCAGTTCAGGGGACCTTTCCAT
>JAOTYN010000412.1 GCA_029861825.1 Cyclobacteriaceae bacterium | reverse complement strand
TTTACCTCAAAACCGATCGCTCTAAGTATATTTTGAAACTGTCTTTGCTTTTCATCATCGCGATCTATGGCATAAGCAATCGCTTTTATTACCTTTCTATTTGAAGTGGCTTTCGCCCAAAACTTATTGTAATCAAAATTACAATCATAAGATTGCTTTGTCGTGTAATAGATATTCTGCACATCAACGAGTACAACTAATTTTTCCATTGGCTGGTTAGCTCGAATTCCTAACGCCTCGCATCAGCGGCGCAGCTTTACTGCGTCGAGCTGCATGCGTTTGTTATGCAACACTTTTATTCCTCATCACTTTAATGATAGAAGCAACATCTTCTTCTCCATATCCTGCGCCAATAGCACGTTTGAACAGGCTTGAAATGAGATCCGGGATTTCACTGTTGATTCCCGTATCGTCTGCTTGCGACTGAACTCTCTGCAATGCAGCATCAACAGTTTAAGGGGTCAAGTCTTTGATCTTGAAAATCAAAATTTAAAATCAAAGATCTGATCCCGTAATTCGCGCTGCTCAGGCACGGCCAGTTCTGCGCAAGGTGTCGATCATGGATGCCGCGTACGTATCTTCATCTGCTATGTACGAATCGCTCGCTCCTGTACTAAACGGTTTGACGCTGCCAAACAGATTCGGTTCGAGGAAGAACACCATCGATTGCCGGGTCTTTCCAGTATTGTAGACGCGATGTGGCGTCGCTCGCATTCGGCCAGAGGATTGTGTCTGCAGAGTCTCTCCCAAATGCACGGAAAAACCATCACGAATATTGGGGATACCGAGCCATTCCCCATCTGTCGTCTGGATCTGTAATCCCGGCTCGTCCTGCCATTGAAAGGTCAGACCTCCATTATCGGTGTGTTCGCTAGCAACCAGGGGGACTTCACGTCCTTCGATGACTCGCATTGCACCTTTTTCTCCCCGTATTTCGATATGATCAGGGCGCTTTGGGTATCTAAGAAACCGGAGCGTCGAACTACTGTTTTGGTAACGATTGGCAGCGGCGGATTCATCAGTGCCCAGGTAGCGTGCAATGGAGCGCATGATAATAATCCCAAGTGATTCCATTCTCTGAAAATGTTCTATCAACTCTTCTCGCCAGCCGGGAGCAGGTTCCTGTGAAGGCCATGCATTGGTATTAATCAACATATCGATGCCGTCGATTTCCGGGCCGCGCATAGGCTGTTCCGGTCCCAGATCGAACTGTTCACCATAGGCAAACCCGCCCTTATCGCGATTTAAATATCCACGCACTGTCAGTTTGCTATCGGGCCGCATTTCCCGATTAGCGATGTCATAGAGCACGGCTTCAGGCAAATCAAAAATCTTGAAGAACTTTTCGACCGAAGTGTCATCCTGTATCAGCAGCGGTGGTAACCCGGTGATTAAAAACCCACCTCTACTCTCACATGCTTCGCCGATCGACCGGTCGACGGAGGCCCAGGCTTCGGATTTGCTTTCAAACAGGGGGCCTAGGTTGATAGATGGCGTCAATTTCTGTTTAGACATCATAATCCAAGGGTTTCACGTTGATACATAACAAGCGGGCATTACGTGTCAGAGAGCGATTGTCGCTAATATTAGAAACAATTGCTCTCTGGCACCTAAGTCCCACACAAGCGGATGGATTAAGTATCTAGATCCCGTATTCATGTCAGTGGCAATTATTTAATCCAAAACCCATAACGCCCCGCGTCAGCGGTCGACAAAGCGCGTAGCGATTTGGCGATCCGCCTGCATGCGTTTGTTATGAGGTTTGGTCATTGTTCTTTTGCCTCGATCGAAAATACAGATAAATTCTATCCGCTATAAACGCGAATAGCGCTGCCGCCCCAATAAGTATTTGGGGCATAGGTGTGATATCCCCGTCTACTAAATTTTCTAATAGATGTAAGAGTAGTGGAGTAATTACAACTACTACAATTGCAGCTAGCAAAACACGATTTGAGGTATCGCCTCTGTTACGTTCAGAGTTCTCCATATTTCAAAACCTCATAACGCCCCGCATCAGCGGTCAGCAAAGCGCGTAGCGGTTTGCTGATCCGACTGCATGCGCTTGTTATGTTTATTTTTCGCTAAACGGTTCATAAGATGCGCTAAAGAATATGGACCAGAGTGAGGATAAACTGATCAGCAACATGATTATTGAAATTATCAATTTCATACTGTAAACCATGCTGTTTGTCAGAAAAAAATCTCCAAAGAAAATGAAGAACAACCAAGGTACAAATAGTATTTTTAGTAGAGTTATTCGATCCTGCATAAAACCTTTACTCAGAACCAATCGTTTCCCACAGGACTGACATAGCACATACCTGAAGGTTTCAGGAAGTCGAAATAAGGACACCTTTTGATTGCAATTTGGACACCTGGAAGAAATCGAACTTACTCCGAGTTTAGGTAATAGACATAACGCCACGCATCAGCGGCTGACAAAGCGCGTAGCGGTTTGGCAGTCCGTCTGCGTGCGCTTGTTATGTGTTGTGTCACGTTAAAATTTCTAATTCGGCTTCAATTTCAACGGGTGCTCCGAAAGGTGGTTCTGCCATGCCTACAGCTGACCGACAATGATCTCCGACTTCGTTACCAAAAATTTCAAGAATCAGATCAGAGAACCCATTAATCACCAGGGGAGTTTGCACAAAACCAGGTGCTGTATTAATCATCCCAAATACTCGAAGCCAGGCAGTTATATTATTGAGCGTGCCAAGTTCTCGTTTAAGGCTACTTAATATTGATAGGCCAGTTTGTCTTGCTGTCTCGTATCCTTGTTCAATCGTGACTTCAGAGCCAACTTTCCCCACAACATCATAAACCGAGCCATCAGCGTTCAGCGCTATATGACCCGATACGAATACTCGATTTTTTCTTACCTTCACCCATGAAAAATTAATATTAACGCCTGGCGGTAATTTGATTGGGTCAGGGAGCACTAAGTTTAAAGATTCTATTTTTTCGTCAGGGGTCATAAATACTCCTCGGTTAATAGAAACACATAACGCTTCGCATCAGCGGCACATTGCTGTGAGCGCAGCGAGCAGTAATGTGTCCGACTGCATGCGCTTGTTATGCATCTTATCCCGCGGCCTTGAGTTCTTCTCGAATTACCTTTCGGAGTGTTTTCTCCAATCCTTTGTCGTGCACCCGAATGTGTTCTCTTAAGGCATCATTGATCAGGGTTTGGTAATTTCCGCCACCAGCTTGATGCACAATACTTTTAAAATGCTCGATAATGTCCGCATCCAGGCGGATCGTAATTCGTACTTTATTTGGATCGGGTTTTACAACCGGACCTCGTTTACCTTTACTGAAATCTTCACTCATGACTCAAATCCTGGAAATAAATTTTGGTTTCCTTCTTATCTGCTTTTCGGGCAGAAATGATTCGAATGCTATTTGCGGATTGTTCGCAATGAACGACAAATAGAACATTTAGGGTGGGGCTCATTCCGAGCGTTTAGAAACGTAACTCATCATGGCCTGGGTCTTCTATGGTGAGCGCGTTTTCGTCTTCGAGGGCAATAACAGCATCAGCAAAATCAACGCCGTGTTTGCGTATATTCTCCCTCGCCTTCCTTGGGTCCCACTCGAATTCCATTAGACAATTGTATGTACAATCTGTGCATAAATCAAGCTTGCCTAATTACTGATGATTGTATAGATGCATAACGCTCCGCATCAGCGGCGTGGCCGAAGGCCACGTCCCACTGCATGCGCTTGTTAGGCGGCTTTGTTGGTTCATGCTTAGTAGCTACATCTTAGGAGCTTTATAACTCAGTGAATGTGCCTGCCTGCGTAGAATTTACACCTGCCGTTGTAGTTTCAGTTGCGACATATGTTCCAGAGATAGCAGTATTAAATGTAAACGAAT
>JAOTYN010000411.1 GCA_029861825.1 Cyclobacteriaceae bacterium | reverse complement strand
AGCAATAAGGTACAACATGAGATGACCGTAGTTGTGGAAGGTAACAAGATCGTTTCGGTACAAAAAGGGTATCAGGATCCGGGGTCGAACCAGGCTATTGACCTGAAAAATTACACCTTAATGCCAGGATTAATGGATATGCACATCCATATCGAAGGGGAATCCAGTCCTAAGAGCTATTTGGAGCGTTTCACCCTGAACAAGGAAGATGTTGCTTATCGAGCAGCAGCCTATGCGGATCGTACTTTAATGGCGGGTTTTACTACGGTTAGAGATCTGGGAGGCAGTGGGGTCAATATCGCCTTACGCAAAGCCATTGATGATGGATGGGTCAAAGGCCCCCGTATTTACACTTCAGGTAAAAGCATTGGAACTACCGGTGGGCATGCCGATCCCACCAACGGATACCGCAGGGATTTGGTGGATGATCCAGGACCTGAGGAAGGAGTGATCAACGGGCCCTGGGAAGCCCGTAAAGCCGTGCGACAACGCTACAAAGATGGTTCCAACGTCATAAAGATCACCGCTACTGGAGGAGTACTGAGTATGGCCTCCAGCGGAGACAACCCTCAATTTACTCTTGAAGAGATTCAGTCCATCGTGGCTACTGCCAATGAGTACGGTATGCACGTGGCTGCTCATGCCCATGGCGCCGAAGGCATGAAACGAGCAGTTCTGGGAGGAGTCACCTCCATTGAGCATGGTACTTATATGTCAGAAGAGGTAATGGATCTGATGAAAGAGCGGGGGACCTACTATGTACCTACCATAGTAGCAGGCAAGTTTGTGGGAGAAAAGGCTAAGGTGAAAGGATATTTCCCAGCGGTGATCGTACCCAAAGCGGCAGCTATCGGACCTGTGATCGAGAGCACCTTTGCCAAAGCTTATAAAAGAGGAGTTAAAATCGTCTTCGGCACGGATACCGGCGTTTCCCCGCATGGAGAGAATGGTAAAGAGTTCATGTATATGGTAGCAGGCGGCATGTCTGCCATGGAAGCGATCAAATCGGCCACTTTAGTTGCCGCTGAAATGCTGGGGGTATCTGACGAGATCGGCACCATAGAAGCTGGTATGCTAGCAGATCTGGTAGCGGTAGCAGGAGATCCTATTCAGGATATCAATGCCATGGTGAAGGTGAAGTTTGTGATGAAAGACGGCGTGGTGTACAGGAATGATAAGTGATAAATGTAAAATGTAAAAGTAAAAAATTATTCTAACCTTTACGTTTTACATTTAAGGGTTTGACTGCTAAAGTCTCTGATCCACTTTCTTTAAATATTTGGGGAGCTTTTTGTTAAGATCTGCCAAAAGTTCTTCGGTGGCACTTTCACACATGGGCATGAGCTTCTTGTAGTTCATGACCGGCGTGCCGCTTACCAAGGGAACTCCTTTTTTGGAGGTGGCAAATTCATCCAGCTTAAATACTTTCTTGGCGTCCTTATCGAAAAGGTTAATATTAATATAGGACCGTACGCCGCAATTACCCAGGCCTCCCAGGGCGACTTTTGGCTCCCATGCATAGTACATGGATACAAACATCACTCCATCAATATCCTGATCTTCCAGGATCTTCATCATATGGGATTCCGTCCTCCATGACCGCAACATATTACCTCCGGTAAGCAGGACATTATAACCGTCGATGGCAATAAAGCGATCATTGATCTGTTCAAGCAGTACATCAGCAGAATCTTCATCTTCTACTCCGTCCAATCCTTTGTACGCTTGGTACATGGGGTGGTTTATGATATCCTTTTCCGGAACAATTTCAAAAGGAAACTGCTTGACATATTTTTTCATAAAGGTTTCATGGAAATTCTGCAGAACAGGCCGCAGGTCGAATCGGGGGTCGTCCTGTTTGGTCTGCTCGTAGGCAAAAGCCCGGGAGCCTGCTTCGATCTTACTGGCATCAATGTACTTGTCGACAAAAAAGGTTACTACAGCCACCCTCTTCTTTTGTCCGTAAGCCACAGCGCTGGCCATCAAGCATATTAAGATTAGATAAAAAGTTCTTTTCATGATCTTGATTTTGATAATTCAAACATGAAGTACCTGAAAAACAGCACTTAATACCAATAAAAAGTAGTACGAAGTGAACGGAAGTAAGGTCTGTAGGGATAATGAATAAAAGCACGTTGTCATGAGGTATTAGACTGATACCTCTAGCACCCCACTGGCTAGCGCTTTAGAACTTATTACTTCAAGGGCATTTCAAACAAATCAAATTCGCCCGTTTTGCCTTTCAGGGTAGTTTTATGACATTTGAGATCAGGATACCGATCTTTGACCATGGTGTAGGCATCCATAGATAGTAAGGTAGTGGTGCCGAAATCTTTATTGGCACTTTCAATGCGGCTGGCCATATTTACATTGTCTCCTATTACCGCCAACTTTTTCATAAAACCAGTATCAAAAGGACCCATTATGACTGGTCCATAGTGGATGCCCGCTCTGATCTTAAAGCTGCTTTGGTAGTTTAACTTCAAGTACTCATTGAATTCATGAAGCTTCTGCTGCATTTCGTTCAATGCCATAACTGCTGCCATAACGCTGTTTTCAGTCTCCGAATCGTTGCCGAAAACCGCCAGGATGCCGTCACCGGCTACATCACTGATAAAACCTTGGTGCTCTTTTACCACCTGGTTCATGATCATCAAGTAACGGTTCAAGACATGCACCACGTCATAGGGGGGGAATTGCTCTACAAAAGGTGTGTAGTTTTCAATATCTGTGAATACTATGGTTACGTTCTTTTCCGAACCAAGGGAGGTGCCTGACTCATCGGCAAATTGTTGGTTTACGATCTTCATATCGATCTGGTCGGAAATCAGGCGCCTGATGTTCACATCACCATTGATCTTGGTTTGACAAGCTAATCGCACTTGTTGAGGAAAGTTCAGTTGGGTGGCAATCTCTTGTTCACATTCATTACGCTCCGAGCAGTACTCCAGCCCTTCATTCACGGCAATACGGCAAGTAGAACATTTGCCAAAGCCGCCACAGGCGTGGATATGCTTGATCCCAGCGGCTAACGTGCATTCCAGGATGGTTTGTGCTCCCGTACAAGGGATGGATGTATTTTCTTTAGGTAGAAGGATTTGGTGGGACATGGTTAGGGAAATTAGATATCATGTAAAGGTATAGAAATTGAAAATGGGAGGTTGTGAAATTGACCAAATAATGCTATTAAATGGGACATTAATGATCTTGAGATTAGATACCAAATTTCTCATTTCAGCTCAAAGAATTCTCCAGGAAGATTCCTCCATCCGTTGCTGGTATTAACTTAACCAAGCAACAGGTAAGGCCTTGGCCCCGATGGGGCAACCGAATACGTCTTTTGCCAGTAGTACCAGGTTTTTTAGAATATTAAAAGCTTTACCAAATACAACTGAAATTCAATTTATGGTGAAGTTTATGATTGTAAATATAGTGATCTTAAAGTGCGTTGATCAAATCCAGTGTGGGGTACAAATCCGCTGCCAGTCGCTGCTTAACCACGTTAGTAAGGGAATCGCCGAAACGCTGGTTTTTCGCTACAATTGCCTCAAAGCGTGGGTGGCCATGCAATGGTTCAAAAAGAGGATCCTCACCCACCCACAGGTGCAAGCCAAACCATGGCTTAAATTTTTCTAAAAGTTCAATGGCCTTCTCAGTTTCACCCTGAAAAGCAGGTATTTTAGCTTGATCGTAGGGGCCCATATTATATTTTTCAATCCAATCCGCAGCCAATGCTATTTGTTCCCGGGCTTCATCTTCTTTATGAAGCTTTCTGAGTACATAAGCATATGCCGTTCTCTCATGTTGTCCTAACGCAATTTGTGTTGATAGGTCGTAGTACTTACTATAGGCATCGGCGGATTCCTCATATTTCCCCTGCAGCAACAGAACCTTGCCCTGGTCTTC